>JAQBVR010000011.1 GCA_027623015.1 bacterium
AAATAGCTCTGACATTGTTCATTCTCTTGTATCATTGCACTATTGCCGGAGTGGCGGAACTGGTAGACGCGCACGACTCAAAATCGTGTGAGCACACGCTCGTGAGAGTTCAAGTCTCTCCTCCGGCACCAGCCTTCGTACAACGAAGGCTGCCCACCGTAGCATTGGCGAAGGGGGGCACACTTGTACAATTATCTGCGCTATGGCTGGCAAGCCACACACCCTATGAAAGAATATACGTCATTCATCTTCGAATCCTATTCCTTTAACGAAAGGACGGGGATATTGAAGCTGCACTACAATCTCGATAACGAGATCTCCTTTACAGAAACTATCACTTTCCCTCGTGACGGCATGTTTCGAAGTGGCGTCGATAGTGAGCTACTCGACAGGGCATTCTTTGCTCTGCATCTCATAGGAGGCATCAGCTACTACAAAACCTATTGTCCGAAAAGTATTGAAGTACGCTCTGGTAGCCTGTCTAGCACACAAGCTCTTTTTTGGAATACAGTATACACCAAAGGTCTTGCAGAGTTCTTTTATAGAAACAACATCGATAGTAAGGGGCTCATCAACTTCCCTTTTGATACAACACTGGATCCAAAACCTATAGATTGGGATGCAGAACATGAACGCGTGCTCGTACCTGTTGGCGGAGGAAAAGACTCTATCGTTACGATCGAAATGCTGCGAGAGTCGAAAATGGACATGCTTCTCATGCGAATGGGTAAACACCCACTAATAGAAGAGATCGCCAAGGTTGCAAAGCAGCCTATTCTCTATATAGAACGTGAACTAGACCCTCGATTATTTGAACTCAACAACCAAGATGCTTTCAATGGTCATGTGCCCATCACTGCATATGTATCGTTTCTCTCAATCATCACTGCTCTTCTTTATGGATGTGATTTTATTACATTCAGCAATGAGCGCAGTGCAAATGAAGGGAACATAGAAGGGCTCGAGGTAAATCACCAATGGAGCAAAAGCATGGAATGTGAACGGATGATCCAGCTCTACATCCATAGCTTCCTGACACCAAACCTCGACTACTTTAGTCTCCTGCGCACCATGAGTGAATTACTCATCAGTAGCAACTTCTCACAGCTTCCTCAGTATTTCCAATGCGCAACAAGCTGCAACACAAACTGGAAACTCGCAGGGCAGTCGGCAAAGAGGTGGTGCTGTACATGCCCTAAGTGTGCATTTGTCTACTCTCAGCTTGCTGCATTCCTTCCAAAAAAGACTCTCATGGAGATCTTCGGAAGTGATCTACTAGCAGAAGAAGCCCTGCTCCCTCTCTACCGTCAACTTCTTGGCCTAGAAGGCATAAAACCATTTGAATGTGTTGGCACACCACATGAGGTAGCAGCGGCCTTCTTACTCATAAAAGAACGAGGGGAGCATGCAGATACACCTGCCATGGAGATGTTCATATGCCAACATCTTGAATCTATCGCAGACCCGAAAGCACTCATCATGGAAACAATAGCTGTAGCAGAAGAACACGGAGTAAGCAGAAAGTTCCTAGAACAGCTATGACCATAGAGGAACTCAACGGAAAGACGATCTGCATACTCGGCTACGGTCGAGAAGGAAAAGCAACAGTACAAGCTCTGGAGACATTTGCACCAGATGCTGAGCTAACTATTGCAGATGAAGATGAAAGTATTGAAGTGAGCAATGCAAAGCACTGGAAGCAACTTGGAACAGGTTGGCTAGAGAACCTCGACAAATTCGATGTTATCATCGCATCCCCCGGAATCCATCCAAATATCCTTTCAACGAGTAACGAGCAACGAGTAACGAGTAACGCAACTAGCGCTACCCAAATCTTCCTCGATACAGTGCAAAACAAAGGCTCCACTGTTATCGGCGTGACTGGAACGAAAGGAAAAAGTACGACGGCGAGTCTTATCTACGAGATACTCAAAGCAGATGGAAAAGATGTGCACCTCGTCGGAAACATTGGGATCCCAGCAATAGGGTATATAGATGAAGCCAGTACGAACACAATATTTGTACAAGAGATCAGTAGTGCACAAGCCAAATATCTCACATCTGGTCCACAGATCGCAGTCATCACCAGCTTCTTTCCAGAGCACCTCGATTACCACGGATCTGAAGCGCAGTACCTCGAAGCCAAGCGAAAGGTCTGCCAATCCGCTACCCACATCTTTCACGCAAACAACAGAGCGAGAGAAATCTCATGTGGTCCTGCAAATACTATCATCGAATATGCAGAAAAAGATTCCCCTATCGCTATAGAAGATACGCAACTTATCGGCACACATAACCTTCTCAATATCGCAGGTGCATACACAGTTGCGACAAAAGCATTCGACGTTGATGGAAAGAAAGCAATCAAAGCAATCAAAAACTTCAAAGGTCTCCCTCATCGTCTTGAGTCTCTCGGTGTACATCATGGAATTGAATGGATCGACGACAGCATATCTACGACTCCTGAATCCACGATCGAAGCTATCAACGCACTAGGACCGAATCTTCACACCATCATTCTCGGAGGAAAAGACCGCGGGCTAGACTTCTCTGAGCTTGGAAAAGTAATTGAGGCTTCGTCTATAGAGCATGTGATCCTTCTTGGAGAGAATAGTGAAAAAATCACTGCAGCAATACAGAATACAAAAATATCAAAAGCGAGCTCTATGCAAAACGTTATACAAATCGCATTAGAAGATAACGAGCAACTAGTAAACAGTAACGAGCAACGCGTTGTTCTATTGTCTCCATCAGCTTCGAGCTACGACATGTTCAAAAGCTTCGAAGAAAAGGGGGATGCTTTTAAGGCATGTATTAGCTCCCACTCCCCACTTTCACCTTAGCAGGCCGCAAGACGCGATCATTAAGCAAATAACCCTCTTCGAAGACTTTAAGAATCATGTCCTTCTCCCCTTCTCCTGTCTGCAATATCTCATGAATATTGGGGTCTACAAGCTTTCCTAAACATTCCATCTTTTGAAGTCCAACGCTCTGAAGATCTGTAATCAACCCCTGCTCTACAGCCAGAAGGCCACCCACCCACTCATTGCCCTGAAGCTCCTTCGGTAAATGGTCAAAAGCACGTTGGAAGTTATCGACTGTCGGAAGAAGCTTCACGAGGAGTCCTGCGAGAGCAAACGCGCGGATCTCTGCTCCTTCCTTCTCCATCCTTACTTTTGCATTTTGCAAATCTGCCTGTGCACGCGCTGCAAGATCTTTGAGACGATTGGCTTCATCTTTCACTGCCTCAAGTTCTTGCGAGATCAAAGCGATATCATCTTCTCCCTGTGTTGAGCCCTTCTTGGATTGTGCAGTCATATGAGAAGTATAACAGCTTGTGTAGATTATAGACTCTAGATTTTAGATTTTTTAATAAGGGAAAATCACCTACACTACATCCAATGACTACCACTTTCACCCTTCTTCTCTTTGCATTCAGTGTCATTCTGCTTATAAAAGGAGCGGACTGGCTCGTAGAAGGTGCATCAGATATCGCACAGCGCCTTGGTGTATCAGACCTTGCCATTGGCCTTACAGTCGTATCGTTTGGTACGTCGATGCCAGAGCTTTTAGTAAACGTTATCGCGAGTCTAAACAGCAGTGCAGATATCGCCATTGGAAACATCCTCGGTAGTAATATCTCCAACACGTTACTCATCCTCGGTGCAACAGCGATCATCGCTCCACTTACCATCCAACGTAGTACCGTACTCAAAGAGATCCCCTTCTGTCTGCTCGCATCGTGTGTACTGTATGTCATGGCAAATGATGCAATGGTAAATAGATACCCTCTCTCTGAACTAAGCCGTGGAGACGGCATCGTATTCATTGGATTCTTCCTCATCTTCCTTTACTACACGTTTGGCATGAGTAATAACGGCAAGGATAAAGAACATACGAAACCAAGCATGTCCGTTCCTCGTGCATGGCTCATGGTTATCGGAGGACTCATAGGACTAAGTCTCGGAGGAGGTATCGCAGTCGATACCGCACAAACCATTGCGCTCAATCTTGGCATCTCCGAAGCACTTGTAGGACTAACTGCAGTTGCTATCGGGACATCGCTTCCTGAGCTTACTGCCTCTGTGATGGCTGCGTTAAAAGGCAAGTCCGACATAGCAATAGGTAACATCGTCGGAAGTAACATCTTCAACATCTTCTGGATACTTGGTATCTCTGCAACCATCAAACCTTTAACATTTCAACCAGCACAAAACTTCGATCTCCTCGTCGTCGTTTTCTCTGCGTTACTCCTCTTCTTCCTCGTACAAAACGGCCACATTCACTACCGCGTACTCATGTGGTGGAGGAAGCAACAAGAGTTCATTTTGAAGCGTTGGGAGGGAGGTGTCTTACTAGCCTCCTATGTCGCATACATCGCGTATATTAGTTGGCGTGGCTAATGCATAAGGACCAAGGGCGGGAGGGCAAAGGGCGTTCTCTATAGTGATAGAATGTGTTTGTTGTTTATAATAAGCGATAAAATCACTTTTGGTATTTGTAAATATTTCTAGACTCTTTTATATGACTATTGTTTTGATAGAGGATATCAGTATGGATAATTCCTCTTCAACTCATCAGAAAGTCCAAAAACTGCTGAAACGCACAAAAGAAACTAAAGAGTTAAAGCTTTGCCTTAGTCCTCCCGCCCTTGGTCCTTGGTCCTAATCCAAAGGAGCCACACATGGCACAGCAGGATCTGCGATGCAGTTCTCTGCGGGAGGATCCCCTCTCCATGGACAGGTCTTGGAATACAAGCATGCATCATCTGTAAGAAGCTCTACTTGATGCAACACCTCTGCACTTCCTGCAGATGTTGTAAGCAGCACTGCATCCATGTCTTTGAATACATACGAAAGATCAAACTCCATCTCTTCGCCGTTCACGAACATAAGCCACGTTTTATCTGCAGCAAAATCATACTGCAATGAGTCAAAGAACTCCTGTAGAGAGAGGCCTGGCTTGTGCCTGTGTAGCACATCACCTATCTCATCGTGCATATGTAGATGCTTGTGATGATCAGCTTCATCGCTCGGAATGCCAGACATATACTCAGGACCAGAGAAGTCCACCTTCTCACCATCAAACCACACAGAAAAGTCTGCATGGGTATGGTTTGGATCTGGATTCTGCTCATAACTGCGCTGGATGCAAGCTGCAAGAAGGATAGTGAGGACGATGGGGGCGAATCGCTTCATATGAGGCATTGTAGCAAATTTTGTTTTGTATGTGAATTGTTGGGCTCTTCGATTCGTCCGGCTTCGTCTCTGGACTACGCCGCGACTCACTCAGAGTCATTCGGCTCGCGACGAAAGTGGCCGGAGCGCCAGAGCGCGACGACCATGAGCGAGCTCCACAGAGCGAGTCGAATGGTGCCACAGGACAGAATTGAACTGTCGACCTCGGGCTTATGAGTCCCGCGCTCTAACCAACTGAGCTACTGTGGCATGAATAGTGTAAGAATAGGGTACCAGAATGTAAAATGACAGAGTGACCTACCCGCCGAAGCCGTAGCGTAGTAGGGCTGTGGCATACGTGATGACTGAATGATCTGACTAACTTCTTGTCGGCAATAGCTTAAGCGACGGATGATGAATTATGAAGAGAATTATCGAATTTCTTCTCCATACTCATACAATCTCCACACCAACCAGACTACATCTTTTCGTTTCATAGGGGCGCTAGGGTCTAGATACGTAAAAAGAACATGGTTATCGATAGCGTGGCTCACATAACGGTCGAACCACTGACCACCTGTATCTCGTGTCTCTATCGCATTCGCTTCGTATGCCATCTTGAGTGCTTCAGCCACGTTCACCTCTTTACTTGGCTGAAACGTACCATCTGGGTAGCCCTCTACGATACCTAGTGCCTTAGCAGTTGCAATATACGGTATGTACCAAGCACCCTGGTCAAGGTCAGGAAAGTTCGATTTGGCAGAAGAAACCTCCACGCCAAGTGCCTCTAGGATTATCTTGAGGAACTCAACACGATTTACGGTCTGCTCTGGCAAAAAATTGCCATCTGGGTACCCTCCAACTGTGCCTGTATTTTTTGCCCACACGATAGCATCAGCGTAAGGATGCTCTGGGGAAACATCTGAAAAGAGTGCAGATACACTGCCATCTGGAATGATCTGCTCCTCATTCCCTCCAACATCTTGGAGTGTCACTGAAGAAAGCATGTCCTCATAAAAGAAGTGGTTTTCCTCTATGAAGTCATCTAAGGAACGGAATCCCAACGTATAAAGATACCGACCATTGGAAAACCATGTCTCTTCTCTATACCCCGTCATGGTCGTAAAGCGAATAGTCCAAGCAGGCACATCAGCCACATGTGTAAACCGCTCCTCTAGACGTTCGTACTCACGAAAGCGTGGTCGTGTTTCGTCGTTTGCAAATCTCTGCACCTCTTCGGAAGAG
The DNA here is from genome assembly GCA_027623015.1 of bacterium. Lineage (GTDB taxonomy): Bacteria > Patescibacteriota > Gracilibacteria > Peribacterales > Peribacteraceae > JAQBVR01. The sequence continues at coordinate 6,423 of JAQBVR010000011.1, forward strand.
AGCTCATGTCCTATATCCCATACAAGAGCATAGAGCTCAAATATATAGTTATCGCGCTTTCCTAGACCCGCATCATGTGGAAGGAGACGAATATATGCATAATCTATAGATGCATCTTCAGATACTCCCCCTCGTTCTTTCAGTGGATCGTTCCAAGATTTAGGATACGTAAAACGCAATCCCCAACCATCTGGTTCTGCGTACTTGTGGCGCCAATCTGCAGCAGTAGGACCATCTTCATCTGCCGTAGTTGCACTCTCACGAATAGAACGAAACGACGGCCGCGCTTCTGCAGTATGTATACAGAGTAGTACGCCAACCAGAACGAGGAAGAATCTCTTCATATTGACCCATCATACCATGATACAATTCTGAACAATGAAGAAGTTCAATCCCATAGACCTCTGGACCATCATCATTCTTTTGACAGGAGTAGGGTTGCGTCTTTATTTTATAACAGACTATCTCTGGTTCGACGAGATATGGTCACTGAAACATGCAGACTCCATGACAAATACTTGGTCAGTATTTACTCTGCATCACGACAACAACCATTATCTCAATACATTGTGGTTGCGGCTTCTCGACACAAATGCAAGTGTGTATCTCCTACGACTTCCTGCACTTCTGTGTGGCATCACACTCCCCTTCCTCATCACATGGTGGGCACGCAAAAGCAGTGCTCGAGAAGGAGTGATAATAGCGTCACTTCTCAGTGTATCTTTCCTCTTTATAAAAACATCTATCGAAGCTCGAGGATATGCTCCAATGCTTCTATGTGGATTCATCGCATATCTATTGATGATACAATTGCTTCAGAAACCAACCAAAAAAACAGCACTTCTTTACGGAGTGACAATCTCAATTGCATTTCTCTGGCATCTTACGGTCTTATTTCTCTTTATGGCACTGGGGATCCTTGCAACGTTTGTCTTGATCAATAGCAAAGATGCGAAAAAAATGTTCACACATCTATTTATAGCACATAGCATTCCTCTCGTCACAATTGTGCTTCTGTACTCAATCGATATTAGATACTTCGACTTTGGTGTGCAAATCGGAATCCCTCGTGATGAAGCATTAGAAATCATCATTGGGGCTATAGTAGGTCCCTACCCAGCAGGAAAAATCACAGCAATAACAGAATGTGGAATATTACTCATATTGATACGACATTTCGACAGACTACTCCACACAGATAGCGAAGCATTTGTCTTCAAGACAAGTATCCTGTTCCTTGCTCCAGTACTGGGGCTCATCATATATTTGCCAACCATGCTCACTGTTCGCATGTTCCTGTTTCCCCTTTTGTTTGTACTCATATTGCTCAAACAAGAGCTGAAACATATGCATCATATAGTAGTCATAATCATCGTATTCCTCTACAGTTTCGGAAACATCTATGGACTCCATTCAGACATAGAAAACTATCGCATTACCTACGTAAAAGAATTTGCATATGTTCTCAATGAAAGTGCACCAGATGTCCCTACTATAGGAAGCAGCAGTGACCTTATGATGGAGATGCTGCTGTATCAACACCACAGAACACACAACACCAATGAAGAAATCATCTTCATTCCAGAAAAGGAATTTCTGAAGCAAAAACCAGAATGGTTATTCATACAAACTCGGTATCGATACACATTCCCCAAAGAAATTGTAGAGAACATTGAGAAGAAGTACACTGTACAATCATCTCCTGCTCTAGAGGGTTCTCATTGGGAGATCTATCGTAAAAACTAATCTTAGACGTGCTACACTCTGCACCAATGAAAAAAATGCACCCTCTGCATCTCTGGACTCTTCTCATCTTGTTTATAGGTATAGCTTTGCGCATAGCTGGGATACAAGACGAACTAAGTATAGACGAGATCTGGTCGATCGCTCATGTTGATGCAAGAACATCACCGTGGTCAATATTTACGATGCACCATGACAACAATCATTACCTGTACTCGCTCTATTTATGGCTACTTGGATCTAAGACAAGTGTTCTTCTTATCAAGCTACCCGGAATACTCTCTGGGCTTCTATTGCCATGTGTCATGACATGGTGGGCTCGAAAACGCAGTATATACGAAGGACTTGTCATGGCCATACTGTCTAGCACATCCTTCTTACTCATCTCTCTATCTGCATTTGCACGAGGATACGCCCCCATGCTTCTCTTTGGATTCCTAGCTTACATAGTCATGATGCATCACTTGAAGCGCCCTACGATACGTACCGCACTCCTCTACGGCGTCACTATGAGCATAGCTATACTGTGGCACCTTACTGTAATCCACTTGTTTGTTGCCTTAGGAATACTATCTATATATAAGCTGAGTAGAAGCACTACAAAGAAAATGTTTTTCATGCACATAGTCTTAGCACATATCGTACCGCTAAGTGTATTGGCTCTACTCTATTACTTTGATATTAGACACATGGAAATAGGTGGTGGCATAGGAATGACTGCAAACGAAGTCCCCATACTTACGCTATCCTCTCTTTTTGGACTACTTGAATCGGGTCTACTAAGTACCATCACAGCGTATGTACTGATGTTGGCTTTAGCTTTACGAATGGAACGCCTTGCTCACACCGATGATGAATGGAGTGTTTTCATCATCAGCATTGTGCTTATAGCTCCAATGCTCTGGCTTATCATTTGCATACCTCCCATCATTTACATACGGTACTTCATAATCTGTTTGCTCATGGGTATAGTAATAATGGGAAGAGAGATTACGACAGTACCACGAAAATACACCACAATAATCCTATTGTTATACTGCATAGGAAATCTGTACAGCCTGCAAGAATACTTGAGAAATAATGACGGAACACATCGAAAAACATTTACGTACATTCTCTCACAAAGCACACCTGGATCTGTCCCTGTAGTGGGTAGCAATATGGATCTTCATACTCTTATGTACTTGTATGCATTCCACAAAAGAGATCATCGAAATACATCGATCTGGTATACCCAACATGAAAAAGACGATACATATGAACCAGAGTGGTTCTTGATACAAAAACCAGAATTTTCCTATGAAGGACAAGAGTATCTTTCTGAAGAAGAACTTATGCAGTATACATTGCAATCAGATCCTTTGCTGGAGGATTCTCTGTGGAATGTATGGAAGAAGAATACCATTCGCCCAAAGAACATCACCTCAACTATGATCAAACAGTACGATGCAGATTTGAAAAAACTACTCAACGAAACACACTGGTATATGTATCGACGAAACTAGGAACATGCTACGCTGACTGCAGTATGCAGACTATCCTCCTCTGTCTCCACGGTTGGGGTGGCTCAAAAGAGTCATTTACCGAGCTGCGTGCTGCCCTCCAAGGGTCAGATATACAGCTGCTCACACCAGACCTCCCTGGCTTTGGCGATTCACCAGACCCTCAGAGTCCCCTGTCAGTTTCAGACTATGCAAACTGGGTAGAACAGTACCTTGTCGACCAACTTGGTGACACAGAGTACAAGCTCTCTATACTCGGACACTCACATGGGGGTCGCATCGCAATAGTTCTCGCAACGCGTCCAAAAGACTCTCGGTTCAGCGCACCTGTGCACCTCTACCTCTGCGCAGCTGCAGGTATACGCCACCCACGGCACATCAAACGCATCATAGGACTGACACTTGCAAAGACTGGCAAGGCACTGCTTTCAATCCCTGGCCTCAGCAAACTACAACCTCTCGGAAAGAAGCTCCTCTACAGACTCGTTCGTGTGCACGACTACGAGACAGCAAGCCCTGTCATGCAAAAAACTCTTGCAAAAGTTTCTGCAGAAGACTTACGACCATTGCTAGCAAAGATCCAAACGCCAACAGACATCTTCTGGGGTACAGACGATGGCATGACTCCCTACAATGATGCGAAGATCATGAACACAGAGATCCCAAACAGCACACTGCACTCGTTCAAAGGTGTAAGACACCGCGTGCACAGAGACAGAGCACGCGAGATCGCAGCGCAGGTACAGAAGACGATTACTTTGTAACGCCTGCGGTAATATTCTCTGGAGATTCCTCTTCAAGTCCCGACTTACCAGCATGGACTACCGCTTGCACGTCTGCCATGAGATTTTTAGCTGCAGTCCTTGATTCTGCAGAGACCTTTTCACCCTCGACTAGAGTAAAGTCTGTTTGAGAGAATTCTTTATTTGCTCCTAGTTCTTGTAGCTTCCTCAAGAAATCAGAGGGATTATCGTATACCCAATCATGTCCGTTACTTTCATCTGCAACGTAATACATAGCTACATCCTCAGCATCAGATTGAACAAATATAACCAATATATGAGATGCTCTATCATCACCATTCAAAGCAATCATATTCATAGAATATTCTGTGATTGATGGTTTAGCAGTTCCTTCCAAGCCTACTGACTTTCTATACCCTCGAATGCGCTGTGGAGTCATTGGCTCGCTACGAATTGCCTGAGCTCCACTTTGGAAACGAAGAGGTGTGCCACCATTTGAATTTTGCATAAATACAACTCCTTTGCTTGGAGAAAAAGTCACTTGGCGTAAATCTCCTGTATTCTTAACGTATTCAGTTTGAACAAAAGGTGAATTTGGCACTTTTTTATCCTTACCACCAAACGAGTCAGCAAAATTGAAGAATGTACCATTGGGCGTTTCAGCTACGTGATTCGGTTGTAACGTCTTCCAAATCGTGAGTCGATCAGAAGGCTTCCTTGTAGTAAGAGCAGCTACTTGCACCGGTTCTTTAAGAGGCTCTGCAACAACTACCGAAGGCCCATTGTCTTCTCCTTCATCTTTTAGCTTATTTGCTACTGACTTATTAGGTTGATCTTCATCTACACGCTGCATGACCTGATGAGCAATACCACCAGCAATCATAGCAATATCGAGTGCTGCTACCGTTGTTAGTCTTGCTACACTACTCTGACGCAAAAGTGCAACAGGGCTTCGTCTCCTTTGAACATATTGCCCTCCTCTATTTTGTACATACGTTCTTTCAGCTGGAGCATATTTGCTAAAAACAGGATCTAATTTTGACTGTTCCATCATCTTTGCAGCCATTGTCTTTCCCATTTCATCCTTATCAAGATCCTCATCACTGTCCAAAAGTACTGGCAAATCTAGGAGATTCTCTTCTTCACCAAGCCCCTCACTGGCTACTGTCGATACAATAGAATGGCATTCACTCAGCTCTGGCCGATCGTTAGGATCCTTTGCAAGCATACGTCCAAGTAGCTCTCGAATACGAGGATGTGTTATGAGCTCAAGAGCTGGCACAGCATTGGTATGAGCACTCATCACTTTTGTTATCGAACCAGTAAATGGCGGCTTTCCGGTAAGCATCTCAAAGAGCGTAATGCCAAATGCATAGACATCTGACTTTGTAGAAGCTCCACGAAGACCTTCTACAAATAGTTCAGGAGCCATGTACGCTGGAGACCCAGCAATAACCCCTGTTCCAGTAAGCTGGTTCGTTTCTCCTTCATTTGAAGCCCCCTTCATGCCAAAGTCTGTGACTATTACCGCTCCATCACTTTTTACCATGATGTTACTTGGTTTAATATCTCTGTGCAGCACACCAGGAAGCAGTGATGCACTTGCTACAGATTCAGCATGAACTGCCTCTTCCAATAATTGAGAACGAGAATGGTACTCTGAAAGTTCTGCTACAGGCTTTTCGGATTCATCTCCAGTAGGAAAATGTGCTTTACTCATCGTTGCCATAGCTGATGCAACCGTTTTATAAATCCAACGTTCAGGGCGTCTATTGCCTTCAATTTCTTTCGCATTAAATCCTTTATTGATCTGAGACAGATCGGGTCCATCTATGTACTCCATAATGAAGTACGGACGACCATCTACTTCTCCATGTTGCAAAACGGAAGGAACTCCTTCACCAATAGCAGTCATAGCTTCTGCCTCTCCAAGAAAGCGCATAGTAGCAATATCTGAAGCATCCTCACCAGAAATACCAACCTGCCATGTCTTGAGAATCTTCACTGCATATTTCTTCCCTTCATATAGTAGAAATGCAACGTAACCGAACCCGCCCTCTCCAAGTTTTCTAGGCATATATCCTTGTGTGTTGCGGTTTCTATCAGTCAAAACCAACTCATCCAAAGGCAAATGATTAAGTGCAGCATCATCAAAGAGTGTAGATCTATCTAGCAGCTGACGAAGCATGGCTTGATGATTACCAACAATAGCTTGTATATCTTCCCGTGCCATTAATTGTTTTGTAAGCTGATCGATCAACGTATTGATATCATCAAATGTTGAAGTGTCTATCAGGACCAACTCCTCACGCACAGCTGGAATGTTTGCTAATGCATATACTATACGATCCACTGCCTCAGATACCTCAAGAAGTACAGTCTCCTCACCCCTACTAGCTGGAACAAGTTTTGCCATACGCCCATCTTGTTCCAGAATTGTTCCATACATCTTCATCGATGGAGTATCATTATTTCCCTCTCCCATGGAGAGGCTCTACTTCTTTTAGGCCATCAGTGGCAGAATTTCTATCCATAAATCAGAGATACAGAGATAAGAAAAATACACGAAAATGGGCTATATTGTCAATTAGAAGTAACATTATGAATAGTTGCGTAAACATGTCAACTATGCCGTACGTCGCTTAAACTAAACAAATAGAGGTAAGGGAATCCTTACCTCCTATCTTGTTTTTACATATTACGCACTACTTGAAGCACCACAGGTAAATGCATCGTAGCCTGGGCAACTTACGTCACCACAGCTTCCGATGCTCATACAACCACAACTAACTTCGTTATAGCCTGGGCAACTTACGTCACCACAGCTTCCGATGCTCATACAACCACAACTAACTTCGTCGTAGCCTGAACAGCTTACATCGCTACAAGAGTCTGTCTGACAACTACAAGCCATAGAGTCGTACATGCTTGATGTAGTATCACAGATATCCATACTGTCGCAATCTACAGAACACGTAAATGAGTCTTCTGATCCATTACACATACCATCGCCACAAGAAGTGCAGTCCATAGAACAAGAGATTACGTCTTCTGATCCATTACACATACCATCGCCACAGAAGTCAGCACTACCACAGTCCATAGGACAGTCTGCTGAAGTCTCTGTTCCGTTACATATAGCATCTCCACAAGAGGAGCAGTCCATAGAACATGAAATAGCATCTTCAGATCCGTTGCACATACCATCACCACAAGAGGCGCAATCTGAAGAGCAAGAGGTTACATCCTCTGAAGAGGAGCAAACCATATCTCCACAAAATCCACAGTCTATGTCACAACTAAATACATCTTCTGTTCCGTTGCACATACCATCGCCACATGAAGCACAGTCCATAGGGCAAGATACAGAATCTTCAGATCCGTTGCACATAGCGTCTCCACAGTATGTACAGTCTGCGGGGCAATTGAATTGGTCTTCTCCTACATCGCAAAGGAAGTCACCACAGATAGGGAATGGAGGTGTGCCTCCACAGTCAGATGGACACGTCATAGAATCTTCAGAAGAAGAACACATTGCGTCTCCACAGATATCTGTAGGTGGGTCACCCACTTGTAGCCTCTAGGCCGATCATTGTAGGCAAGAGAAGAAGGAAGAACGTATAGAAGATAGATGCCAATACGAATCCTTCAACGCGGTAGATAAAGACTGTGTGTGGAGTAATTTTCTTCATAGATGTATGTGGGTATTTATCGACTTATTGTACCATTTACGACAAAATATAGCAAATCATGTACACTACCAACTCATGAATACACTGCTAACCATAGGCCTAATACTCGCGGCGAGTATTTCCCAGCTTCTCACACTCATAACGCTCTGGCAGCTTAAAGAATGGCGTATCGACCGTCTATATGAGCATCTCAGACGTGAAGGTACTCTTGGCATCCTCTTTGGGAGGATCCGACCTGTATTGCTAATCGTGCTATTTTCAAAGCCCGAAATCCTTCTACCGGCACTAGCAGTTCTCAACCTCATTCAGATACTCCTACGCAAGCAACGATTCCCTGTTTGGACGAGTAAGGCAATGGCTATCACATTGCTCTCTATCGGAATTACAATTATAACCTCTTTTGGGATTTGGGATTTGGGATTTGGGATTTGGAATTTAGTACCGTTTGTTCAACCTATAATTATTACTTTGGCATGGACAACACTAGTCCCCCTAGACATCTACTTAAAGAGACGCATACTCAAAAGAGCAAAAGCTGTCCGCTCTTTACACCCAGACATCACGGTGATCGGTATAACCGGAAGTGTTGGGAAAACAACGACAAAACAACTACTAAGTCACATACTTTCAGATCAAGACATCGCGACTACTCCTGCATATGTCAATGCAGAAATAGGAGTCGCCAGATGGATTATCGGTACATTGGAAGCCAAGAACTGCCCTAAATATCTTATCTGTGAGATGGGAGCATACCGAAAAGGAGAGATCGCATTGTTGTGTGATACTGTCCAACCAACCATCGGTATCGTCACATTTATCGGAACACAACACATCGCTCTTTTTGGATCTCAGCGTGCACTTTGTGAAGCAAAAGCAGAACTGATCAAGTCCTTACCAAAAGATGGACATGCATTTGTAAATAACGACAGTGCTCTCTGTGCAAATATGGCTGAGCAAAGTCCTTGTCCCACTACAACAGTCGGCACAGGTGGACATGCGGACATTGAAGCATTTGGTATAGAAGAAACAAGTACAGGGATACGTTTCACGACACATAATACTGTATTTATACTCTCCCTCCATGGAACACAGAACGTCACAAATGTGCTACTTGCCATTGCGACAGCAAGTCACCTCGGGCTCGAATACAAAGATATCGCAAACAAACTTCGTACATTTACGCCACCGGAGCATACATTTTCTGTGCGCAAGGAAGGCAATTGCACAATCTTGGATGACACACACAACGCAAGTCCCGAGAGCTTCAAGTCCGCTCTAACTTGGGCACGAAGCCAGCCTATTGAAAACAAAGTCCTCCTATCAGCAGGTCTTATAGAGCTCGGGGCAGAACAAGATCGTATCTGCAATGAGCTCGGTGCCTTGGCATCTCAAATATGCGATAGAGTGATCTTTACGACTGCAAAGGCTGCAGAACCCTTCGCAAAACACTTAGACTCCTATGAAGTCGTACAGAAAGATACGAAGCCTGTCCCCGACCAATCTCTTGTACTCTGTATAGGGAGGATGAAACAATCAACCATACAACAAGTAACAAGTAACGCGTAACACGAATCTATGTACCCCATCCATCACACCTTCGCGCCTCACGTAACACTACGATATTGCCTGAGCGTACTATGTATTCTCTTGCAGCCGTGGACTTGGTACCGAGAAACGTCCGTTGAGCAATTACGATTGGCTATTGCAAAAGATCTACGGGGAGATGTGGCACTCTTCTCCTCTGGTCGCGATGCTCTCCTTGCTCTCCTACGAGCGCTGGAGCTTACATCCGGAGCAGAGGTGATCATTCAAGCCTATACCTGTGTTGTTGTACCAAATGCGGTACAAGCTGCAAATGGTTCACCAATCTATGCAGACATAAACCGCAATTCCCTAAACATCGACCCAGAAGCAGTAAAAAGAGCTATCACACACCGTACGCGAGCAGTCATCTGCCAGCATACATTTGGTATACCTGCAGATACTACTACGCTACGAAAGATTTGTGATGAACATAATATTCTCCTCATAGAAGACTGTGCGCACATCATTCCAGATAGGAAAGGTCCAGAAGGCATCGGTACTGTAGGAGATGCAATGGTCCTAAGCTTTGGGCGAGACAAGGCGATCTCCAGTATCAGCGGTGGAGCTGCTGTCGTACGAGATGCAGCAATAGCTTCTGCACTAGCAAAAGAAGAAGAGCTCGCAATCAACATGAAATGGTATCATCTAGCCAAACTTCTGTTTTACCCACTCATCTATACGAAGGCAAAGCCGCTCTTTGGCATGGGTATTGGCAAAGCGTATCTCGTTCTCTGTAAAGCAATACACATGATACCCCCTGTAGTAACATCTGCAGAAAAAGCAGGGCAGATCTCCTCCCCTGTATTACAGAAGCTTCCTCATGCTCTGGCTACGATTGCAAGTAGTCAGTGGGCACAACGTGAGCAGATAAACGACCATCGACGCAATATCGTAGCGCTCTACGCAGAAGCATTTTCTGATGTGCACGTTTCGAAAGACCTTCCTTTGCAGAAGTTTCCATTGCTTACACAACATGCTGTAGAGATTCGAAAAACACTCAAAAAGAAAAACATCCACCTCGATGATGGCTGGGCAGGTTGTACTATTTGCCCCAGAAATGTTAGCACCGATGCGATCAACTATATCCCTGGTAGTGCCACCCAAGCAGATCGTGTGGGCAAGCAGATCCTCTCACTCCCCACACACCCCACGATGACTCTGAAACAAGCCAAAAGGCTCATAGCTGAATTGCAACGATTTCCATCGCTGAAACAGCAATAAACCGTTAGGATACTGCTGATGGACATCATACATGCCACAGATCAAGAACAATGGGACAGCTTCCTCAGTACACAAACGTATCGTCCATTTCTCCAAAGCTGGACGATGGGAGAGGTGTACAGAAGCACAGGGCAAGACCCATTGCGACTACAGGTAATGGATGATGGAAAGATTGTAGGAATCTGCCAAGCGATAGTCGTTCCAGCGAGAAGAGGACGTCATCTTGCCATTCATTACGGACCTATACTGTCGAAGACAGATGAGCAAACAGTCTCCGCGTTGATCTCCGCGTTGAAAGATGAAGCACAGGAGTACAACTGTAGCTTTGTTCGCATGAGTCCTTTTTGGATAGCAGATACTGCCATCGCAATGCCAAATACAAAAGCATCTCCTTTGCACCTACTAGCAGAACATCTCTGGTATATACCGCTAACAACCCCGAGTCTCTGGTCAGATGAAAAAACGAGTAACGAGCAACGAGTAACCAGTAACGAGTCAGATCTCATGATTGGCATGCGGAAAAATACGAGAAATCTCATCCGTCGGGCAGAAAAAGAAGGAGTGACTATCAAACGATGTAGCGATCCTCTCGCAAACCTAGAGCCATTTATCGCTCTGCATGAAGAAACACGGAGACGACATAAGTTCACGCCGTATACAAATGCGTTTTTTAGAGCACAGGTAGAGCACTTCTCCGCTCGCAATGAATGTACGATGTACCAAGCATGGTACAACAATGAAGTCATCGCATCGTCGATACACATGCATGCTTTTGGTGAAACCAGTTACCACCACGGTGCAAGTACGCACAAATACGACAAGATCCCTGCAAGCTATCTACTCCAATGGACTGCGATCACCGATGCTCTCAAGCGTGGTGACCATGTGTACAACTTCTGGGGTATAGCGCCAGTGATAGACAAAGAAAATGGCATGAGAGATAGAAATCATCCTTTCGCTGGTGTCACAACATTTAAAACAGGATTTGGTGGAGAGCTTCTCGAACTGACACACTGCAAAGACATACCAGTGAACAACAAGTACTATGCCACGCGTGCACTGGAGATAGTACGCAAATGGAAACGGGGGTTTTGACCTCACCCCCTAACCCCCTCTGCTCTTCGAAGAAGAGGGGGAAATACAGTAACAAAACAGCTCCCTCTCCTTCGCAAAGGAGAGGGTTAGGGTGAGGTCGTCCTAAAGTGCTACTATGTGCTCATGAAAAAGATTGCCCCCCAAAATACAGAAGACAAACTTGATGTCATCATTCTGCATCTCGAGCGCATGGACAGACGCGACCGCATTCGCATGATCGGTGGATTTTTTCGCTCCATCCTTGGATTGCTCCCCATACTCCTAACACTATTTGCTCTGTGGTACACCTACAACCATGGAGATGAGCTCTTAGAAAAGATCACAAAGCAAGCAGCGCAAGAGGCTGCAAATATCACTACAGAGAGCGCAGGTAGCATCGTTCGACAATTTGAGAACGTATTCCCTAAATAGGACGAAGTTACTCTCCTACGATGATTGTAAACACATCCTCATCAGTCATACTTGAAGTGATGGAGTAGCTCGGCATACGCAAGAGCTGTTCACGAGTGAATAGTTTGGTCGGCGTAGCACTTACTCCCATCAAAAACCCCGCATCTGCTGCAATATCTGCAACGCGCTGGTTTACCCCGCCAAGGGGAAATGCGACAGCAAAGATATCCTTGCCAGTTTTCTGCTCAAGGATCTGCCTGCTCTGCTTTAACTCTAGATCCACTTGTGAGTCGGTAAGAGATCGAAGGTCATCTCCAGTGTGCCCCGCTGATTGTATATCATGACCATTGGCCACCTGCGTAAGGAGAAGTGCATCAGTAATACCATCATCACGCAATTGAGCAGTCTCTATAAAAAGTGTTGCACTTATGCCACTTGCACGAAGTACATCGGACACCGATCGTAGGTTACTACTAGTCAAGCCAGAGATTCCTAACAGTACACTTCGTGGCTCAATTCGAATATCACGATCTTCTTGTTGAAGAAGTGACGTACGGAATTCTTTAAATGTCATAATGTTTACACCTTCACTTTGTAGCTTTGCAAGGTGCCGAACTAAACTATCTTCAAGACCATTTGTCCCCAAACGATAATGCAGAATTGGCAACCGATATTGATCTTGTCGCACCAAGAAGTTTGGCAAAAACGGCTTTAGATACTGCACTGCGACGTATCCCTCCCCACCGTCAAATGGCACACGAGCCCACACATCATCTGTACTAAGTGGACGAACAAGAGCCTGACTCTGTAATTCTCCAAGCTTTACACTGTTGGCATCTGGGTCTTTGCGAACATTGAGAAAACCAAAGTTTACGAGATAGAGTCCTTCAAACTGCTTTTTTTCTGCTGCAAGATTTTCTTCTGATGTGTTTTTTGCAATGTATCGAGTGGCAACATACCCCTCACGACCATTTGGCAAACGAATTTTTGCCCATGCTGCATCATGAAATTCAATCAAAACAAAAGAAGTGCCTTTCTCCATTCGATCTATAAACTCTCCAGTCACGCGCGGCTGAGCTCGCATATTCACAAAAGCATTTGTTACTCGATAAATATCTTCTCCATCACCTCCTGCACCCATTCGCACTGCGTTGTAGGTATCTACCAATGACAAATCTAAAACGGGTATATCTGTTTTGCCTGTTTCAGGCACGTCATCCTCTGTAAAAATGTGCGGAATCAATGTATCTCCACTACCCTCTTCGCCTATCACAAGCTCACGAAATCGTGCGACGTCGTCTTCCGTAAAGGAAAATTCGTCGGCGCCTTCATTTGCAGGAGTGGCTCCGCAACCTGCGAACATAATACCAAAACAAGAGATGAGTAGGAATGCTACAACAGAACGGCTATCTGCTGTCTGTGGTCGGCGGCGAGTACGATAATGGGGCATGGGATGGGGGGGGTAGTTACATTCTGTCTGGTACACGCAGAGTGAGGATCTCTGCACCGACTTTCAAAACAGTCGTGGTAAGAGAAGTCAGTGAAAGCCGCAAGCTACGCTGTGGCTCCTCTGCTTTGAGTATTGGTGTGTCGTTATAAAAGGCGTTGTAGTCTTGGCACAGCGCAAACAAGTAATTACAAAGTGTGTGTGGCATGTGCGTAGCACGTGCTTCTTCCAAAATCCTCTCAAACTGCAGCAACGTATTGAGAAGCTGTCGTTCTTTTCCTGCAAAGTTCGTGATGTCCGTTGGCTCTGTAAACTCTCCTCCTTTACGAAGAACTGACTTTGCTCTTGCATGTGTGTATTGCAAATATGGTGCGCTGTTCCCATCGAAGCTGAGCATCTTATCCCAATCAAAGATCATATCCATCCGTCTGTTTTGACTCAAGGTTCCGTATGCCACAGAACCGACGCCCATCATCTCAGCAAGATCTTCCTTATTGTCAGTCTGAATACTCTCGCCATGTTCATCAATTATTTTTTTAGCACGTTCTACTGCCTCATCCAATACATGTTCCAATCGCAACATGTTCCCTTTTCGGGTACTCATATTTTTATCTACAAAACGCATTCTTCCAAAGATGATGTGTTCCCAAGTAGGGAGGTCATCCCATAGCATGTTTCCCATCGCAATCAGCTGCTTAAAATACAATTCTTGCGCGACATCAACTACGTGATATACCGCTTGTGGATGCCATCGATCAGTTCTGTAACGAATTGCTGCTAGATCACGAGTGTGATAAATCGTTGCCCCATCTCCCTTGAGAACAATTGCTGGAGGCATATGCGAGTCCTCAGGAAATTCCGCAATAAGAGCCCCTTCTTTTCCTTCAGTAAAAACTCCTTTCTCTTTACCGATATCAAGGACTGGCTTCATCAAATCTTCATACAAACTTTCTCCATGCTGATGTTCAATAGTAACACCAAGACGCTCGTACATCTTTAGTAATGCCTTCATAGAAATATCTACTGCTGCTAAACGAAAAGTACTCATCTCGTCATCCCCTTTTTCCAGCAGTGCAAAAGCTGCACGTGCTTCATCTTCTAACGTGGAATCTTTCTCTGCTTCTTCATGGAACCGCACATACATATCGAGTAGGTCCTCGATGTCACACTCCTCTACAGGCTTTGTGGCCCACGTACGAAAAGCAACAAACAACTTTCCAAACTGTGTCCCCCAGTCGCCTATATAGTTTACTTTGACAACGTTGTATCCTTGATAATCATACAAATTGGCTATCGCTTGCCCAATAACAGTAGACATGACATGGTGAATTCCAAGGGGCTTTGCAATATTTGGCCCTGAATACTCTACAATCACAGGGGCTTCATCCTTTCTCTTCACACGAGGAGTGCATGCCTCTCGTGTTTTACTAAGCTCTGCAATAAGAGCAGAAGTTGTAAGCCATACGTTTACATACCCAGGACCTGCAACCTCGCATCGCTCCACTGTCTCAAGCTTCTGCAAAGCATCTACGAGAACTTGAGCTATCTCTTGTGGCTTTTTACCTGCCTTTTTTGCAATCTGCAGTGCTACTGCCGTTGCACTATCACCGTGACTACTTTCTTGAGGACGTTGCCAATGTACAGAAACATCATCGAGATCATATTGATCTTTCAAGATTTTTTGGACCCGTTCTGTCAGAGATAAAAACATTGGCTTGAACAAAAGTGATACTCAAAGTACTGCGCAAATGTACCACATAAAACCGACTTTGCCACTTGTAGACAAAATTTGATCTTGATCACAGTTTAACCTCATTGTTTGAACACAAATTGTGTGCACGATCGTCCACCTATGTAGTTGGCGACAAAACGTGTTCAGTAAGCCATTTGCTGAACTCTATTGTTATACAACCCTAAAAACTGTACAATATGATGATGCGATACACATATCTACTACTTCCTATCTTATTCTTAGGACTCACTGCGTGTGGGGACTCCGAAAATACAGAAGAATCTACTGAGGCAGATGTAATAGTAGAAGATAGAGTTGCCCGTCCAAGTGAGGCAATGGGCATCTTCGCAAGTACATATCTTTCTCAGGGGGCGTTTATAAATGTGCAGTCTGCAATACTGGGAATAGAAACACAGATGAAGATCAATGCAGGTCAGCAAATACCAGCAACCGATGAGACTTTTTCCCTTCTTCGTGACCTTGGAACCATTTTGCAAATAGATTTTGTCGATGAGATGAACCGCAGTACAAACCGAACGGAAACACTGGATCAGTACATCAAGTCTCTCAAGGGTGTAGGTCAGATAGCTGACAGAAAACGTAAAGAGCTCGAAGCAAAAGTAGGAACTCTTAAAGAGGATCGAAAGGTACAGAAGAAAGAGTCGAGCAATTTGGAACGAGAAGTAAAAAACCTTCTAAGAGATGAAGACTACGCACGAGCTGGAGATAAACAACAAGAAGTAACAAAAGCGAGTTCACAGCTCTCTGAGACAGAATCCCTTCTGGAGCAGACTGAAGATATACTCGAACGATTTGAAAGCCTTCTAGAGATCACCAAAGAGCGAATCTTTGCTATCCAATCAAACCGAGAGGTATTGATAGCAGGTGTAAAAGTACGTGAAGTTCCAGGCATAGAAGATCTCGACATCCTCGATGATACAAAGCGCTTTAGCAGAAATGAGCGAAAGAAGCTCGATGAGGAGCAAAGTGATATATTTGGCATCAATAAAGTCCCCAACGAAAGCCTTATAAAGAAGGACGAATAGATAATAGAAGCACAATCGGACTCTTCGAAACTACAAGAAGGAGTCTTCTGGCTTAAAAACGCATTTTCTGCTACAATAAATAGATTTATGTCACCAAAAAACATCAAACAAGAGCTGGCTCAAAAAGCAAAACAACAGAAGCGTAAGGGGGCGTTTATGCTCGCTCTCGATGAGCTACTTGGCGTAAAGAAAGATGTGCGAGAATCTGTGGTCTCCAACAAGGTTGGTAAGACGCGTGTAAAACAATCAAAACTCACCCCAGAAGAACGCGAAGCCCTGAAACACTACGAAGAAGGTATCCAAAAGACGCTCGACATCATCGCACCTGCAGCTATAGAAGTGAAGCGTAATGAGATCATTCTCAACAACCTGCACGCACGAACATACTTCGTCTACAACTGGCCCGCATACATCTTCCCGAACTGGCTATCGCCTACCATCAACTACGATGCGGAGATGGACATAGCTCACTACATCTACCCTGTAAATAACAAGGCAATCATGAAAATGTTACGAAAGAAAGTTGCAGAAATGCGTTCATCTATTCGTATGCTTGAGCAACGTGGTGTTGTTCGGGATCCTGGACTAGAAGCAGCGCTACAAGATGCAGAAGAGCTTCGTGACCTACTCGCCCGCGGACAAGAGAAACTGTATCAATTTGGTATGTACATTACGATATATACCGATGACGAAGATAAGCTTAAGAAAATGGAAGCAGACCTTGAGTCTCTCCTCGGTGGAAAACTTGTGATGACAAAACCTGCGATGTTCCAGATGGAACACGCATGGATCTCTACACTTCCCTTCTGCCAAGATGAACTAGAGATCAGTAGAAACATGAACACGAGTCCACTTGCGACAAGCTTTCCGTTTACCAGCTCTGACCTAACAGATGACCATGGAATTCTCTACGGAATCAACAGACACAATGATAGTTTAGTCATCTTTGATCGGTTCGATCTCGCAAATGCAAACGCGACAGTCTTTGCAACATCTGGTGCTGGTAAATCCTTTACCGTAAAACTAGAAATCTTACGATCAATGATGTTAAACACTGAGGTCTTTGTTATCGACCCAGAAAATGAATACGTAGAACTTGCAAAAACAGTAGGAGGAACATTTATTCCTATGTCACTGCAAAGTAGTAACTGCATCAACCCATTTGACCTACCCGAAGCTGTGCGTGGAGCAGATGCAAAAACTGGAGAAGTGCTTCGTTCAGCTGTCATCAATCTACATGGACTATTCAAACTCATGCTCGGCACTCTAACTCCCGCTGAAGATGGAATCCTCGACAAAGCAATCCTCGACACATACGCACTCAAAGACATTCATCTCGAAACTGAGGAACCAGGAAAACTAGAGCCACCGACAATGCATGAACTTGTCGATGTTTTGATGACCACAGATGGTGGAGAAAGCATGGCACAAACTCTCCAAAAGTATACTGATGGAAGCTATGCCGGACTCTTTAACAAGCGAACAAATGTCGACCTTTCAAACCAGTTAGTTGTTTTCCAAATTCGTGATCTCGAAGAAGTGCTCAGGCCTACAGCGATGTATATCGTCCTTAACTTTCTGTGGAATCGGATCCGTGCTGACATGAAACGTCGATACCTAGTCATCGACGAGGCATGGAACCTTATGCAGCACGACGACTCTGCGAAGTTTCTCTATGGACTCATCAAACGAGCACGTAAGTACTACCTTGGTGTGACGACGATCACGCAGGATGTAGAAGACTTTGTAAATTCACCGTATGGAAAACCAATTGTAACAAATGCACAAATGACCGTGCTACTGAAGCAATCCCCCACCGCTGTCGACAACCTCCAGAAACTCTTCTACCTTACAGACGGAGAAAAGTATCTTCTTCTCAACTCCGACGTAGGACAAGGGCTCTTCTTTGCTGGAAATAAGCATGTAGCAATCCAGATCATCGCAAGTCCAGAAGAAGAATCCATAATCAGTACAAAACCACAAGATGCAGAGAAGAACGAAGAGGCTCGAGAGTCTAACAAAGGAGATGCCGCTAAAGCCAAAGATGCTAAGGATGCTAAGGATGCAAAAGATGCAGAAAATGCAGAAAATGCAAAAGATGCAAAAGATGCATTAGCCCAAACAGAACTGTTGAGTATGTCAAAGAAAAAAGATGAACCAAAGGTAGAGGACGATGTAGCAGAAGAAGATAATCCTGCTTCAGATGCAGATCTTACATTGGCTCCAGAGCCAGAAGAAGAGATAGAAGAATCGAAAGATGCTTCATCTGAAGAGGAAGACCAGGAAAAGATAAAAAATTTAGATCCAATTGATCACAATGAACAAAACGAAAAACAAAGGAAAGAAAACGATGAATCTCGAGCTAAAAGTTTTATCGAACCCCATACCCCCAGCTCACAAGCTACGACTCCCAACCCTGAACCAGAACCTCTTCCAGAAGATCCGCTCGACGCTATTGACCCTGTAGAAGATGTAACATCAGCACCGAACTCCATGTACTCCATGAGAGATAATCCATCACCTACAGCTTCCGAAGAAGAGAGCGAGGACGAAGACAAAGCGCAGTAAATTAAGTATCTGCTTCTACAACTTTCCAACGCACCTCGGATTGGAGTTTTCCAGGTAGAGAAAAGCCTGCAGCCTTCTTGTGCCCACCCCCACTAAACTTCCCTGCCATCTTTGCAACATCAACATCGTCTCGTAAAGTACGCAATGACCCTTTGACCACACCACCTTCACGTTCAGAGAGAATGAGAGAGAAACGCATGCCGGGTATAGCATTCACATAATCAATTGCTCCTGTAAGTTCACTATGGTGCGCACCTGTAGCACGAAAGTCCCCTTGTGTAAGTGCGGAGATAGCCCCACCTTCGTCGGTTAGACTGATCTTCTCTAGTACCCTTCCCCAAAGCTTGAGGGTACTGAGTTTCGCAGTACGGAATACTGCATCAACAATCTCTTGTCTCCTCGCACCTGCACGAAGTAGTCTTGCCACCGTTCGATAGACACTTGTAGTAGTGTTGCTATGAAGCAAACCTCCTGTATCGGTATACACACCAGTCAGTAAACAAGTAGCAATGTCTCCATCGATGGTCCACTTGAGCGCATCTGCAAGAGCTACGACGATCTCACATGCAGAAGCAGCTTCACTATAAACAAAATTAGCTGTGCCATAGAGTGGATTACTCGGATGATGGTCGATATTGATACATGGATACGTGCCATCGAAAAGATCAGGATGCGACTCGTGTAGTCCAGTTTGCTTTGGCTCTGCACAGTCAACGATCACCACAGCATCTCCTTCAAGCAGTGGTGGAAGAGGCTTCATTCGCAACGCGCCATACAGAAAATGAAATGTTTCTGGCAGAGGGTCTTCACAATGCATCGAGACACGCTTGCCAGGGAATGCTTTTTCTATAAAGAGACTAACACCTACGACAGAACCAATCGCATCACCATCGGGATTACGATGGCAGATACACAGAATACGTTTCGCGTCTTGCAATATCTGTTCTGCCTTCTGTGACTCTTTTGATGCGATGACCATTGCGAAAAAATAGGTAAGGAATCTATTGTACGAGAAATTTTTTCATCACAGCAATTCAATGCTGTTGCACGTTATCCACACTGCGATTCTTGCCGCACTCTGTACAGAAAACTATTGTAAATATTACCGAAGAAGTTCATCCATACGAGCGCCTGTGTTTCCCCTGCCATCAATGCGAAACCGTAACTCAGGAATGCGTTTTCGATAGAGCTGCCCCAGTGAGGATTGCAACCTCTTTGTTTGACGATTTAGAAATTGTAATGCGTCTTCTTCATGGTCTAATGCTGAAATAAATACAGTAGCATACGAGAACTCAGACGTTACGATGACTTCAGAGATAGAAACCATCCCGCATTTAGTCGGGCACTCTCGCAGCACAGGTGCGATACAGTCGCGGATAACCGCTGCCAGCATTTTTGGACGTTTACCCATAGAAGACCGAAAAGATGTAGAAGACTAAAAAGACTGAAAGGAATGTAGCATATCAATCCATTCAATTATAAATCTTTCTCCTTTTAGTCCTTTCAGTCGTCTAAGTCCTTTCAGTCCTTACAAGAGAAGGTTAGAATCTTACTAATGCCCATTACAATAGTTTTTGCTGGCACACCCGAGTTTGCAGTCCCTTCACTGCAAGCATTGATAGACGATGACGCCTTTGAGGTAGTTTGTGTCATCACACAGCCAGATAAGCCAATAGGCAGAAAGAGGGTTATCACCCCATCTCCAGTAAAAGTACTAGCGGAAGAAGCAGGCATCCTCATCTGGCAACCAGGCAATATAAACGAAGAATGGGCAGATCGACCCTGTGTAGAGCCTCCAGACTTCCTTGTTGTTGCTGCATATGGCCAACTTTTGACACAAGAGATCCTCGACTTCCCTTCCATCGCTCCTGTGAACGTCCATGCATCACTCCTTCCACTCTGGAGAGGTGCCGCTCCGATCCATCATGCGATTCTCCATGGTGACAGCGAAACAGGAGTCACGATTCAACGCATGGTACGGAAGCTAGACCAAGGGCCCATATTGCATCAGGCATCTATAAGCATCCATGACCAAGAGCATACAGGCGCTCTCTACGATCGTCTATCACACCTTGGTGCTACCACTCTTATAGACACACTAAAAGCTCCTCTGACACCAGTAGAACAGGCTAACAACAACGCGACATTTTGCACTAAGCTCAAACGCAGTGATGGCATCGTGGACCCAACGACCATGACTGCACAACAAATAGATCGTCATGTCCGTGCACTTATTCCGTGGCCAGGAGTAACATGCACTATCGGTGATACGACTATCAAGATACTTGAAACAACACTGGAAGAATCACCAGATGCATACGATTTACTTTGCAAAGACGATACACATCTCTCTATTACCAAGCTACAAGTGCCAGGGAAAAAACCCACTAAGGGTTCTGAGTGGAGCGCTTAATATTTTATTATAAACAGGATAAGTAATACGAGGAATAAAGGAAATAAGGGGCTCACTTATTTCTCTTATTTCACTTATTACCCTTATTTCCCTAAAATAATAAAGATGAAACTACTTCTGACACTACTTCTCATAAGTTCGACTGCCTTCGCTCAGTCTACTGAGAGCATCGACACCGATGGAGATGGGCTTCTAGACCGTGAAGAAGATGTAAACGCTAATCTCATCTTCGATGACGGAGAAACAAATCTTTTCGATGCCGATACGGACGATGGGGGTGAAGCAGATGGTGCAGAGATACGTGCTGGTCGCGACCCTCTCAATCGCATAGACGACATCACGTTCGACCTTGATGGAGATGGCTTAAACAATGGACAAGAATATAAACTAGGCACAGACCCCGCAAAAGCAGACTCAGACGGTGATGGATCTGATGACAAGACAGACCCTTTTGCTCTCGATTCTCGCTACAGCCAAGACCTCGATGGAGATGGGCTACCCGATGAATATGAAGCACTCCATGGACTCGATAATACAAACCCAAATGATGCCACTAGAGACACAGATAATGACGGACTCAATACCGTAGAAGAATTTATCTACGAGACAGATATGCTAGACGCAGATACAGACAATGATGGTATCAACGATGGTACAGAAGTAGAAAATGGAACAGACCCTCAAGAAAACCCCTGCTTGATGTATGGTGGAGTAGGCACACCATTTGCAGACATAGAAGATCACTGGGGAAAAGACTTCATCACCCATATAGACCAGATTCGCGCTAAACCTACAGGTGCACACCTCATAGAAGGAGAAACTCAAATTGATCGTGAAGTTTTTATTCCCGATGAGAACATCACACGATACGAACTTCTCCGAATGATCCTTCTAGGAAGTTGTGTACCGTTAATAAATGATACAGAAAGTATCGGTATCGAATTCCGTGACTTCTCTCCAAGGTCTCGTCCACGAGAAAGCACAGACCGTAGTATCAAAAGACAGATCATCTACACTGCTACATCACTAGGTATCATCCAAGGATACAAAGACGGCACCATTCAGCCTGATGCAACGATAAACCGTGCAGAAGCGATGAAGATACTCATACTAGCATCACAACTCCAACCGCTCGACGACCCCTACGCCTCCAGTACATTTAGCGATGTACCAAAAGATGCTTGGTTTGAACCCTTTATACGACAAATGGTAGAGTATGCGATCATCGATGGTTACGGAGATGGAACTATTCGCCCAGGCAATAACATCACACGAGCAGAAGCAAGTAAGATCGTTCTCCTCATCATCATCAGCAACCCCCACGTCAACGGATATGTCATCCCTGCAGAAGAATTATAGATTTGAGAAATAAGGGAATTCCCTTATTTCCCTTATTTCTCGTAGATTACACGTGACTTTTCATCTCGGTGAATGCCTGGATGAACTGATCGAGGTCCTCTGCATCAAACATGATAGTCGTCTTCTGACCACCGCGAGACTTCTCCGATAGCTTGAAGAACTTACCGTGACCAGACTCCTTCAGGTCGATGTAAAATGTGCGCTGACGAGCGTGGATAGTTGCTGAGTGAAGCTCAGAAGCGTAACTGCCTCCACCGCCACCGCCGCCACCGCCACTACTACTACGTACAGGAGGAGGGGAAGAAGCTGGACTGTCATCAGAGATACCTCCATCATCTGAAAGTTCTGACATAGGATCAAACATAATAATATGTGGAAAATAAGTAGGGTTGCCTCTCCGGTGCTTTGCACTTGCGACGAATCTTGTCTTTTCGACTTTTCCGTCTCTTCTAAGAAAGAGGCGGAAAGAGGATAGACGGCTCACCAATAGTTTGCCAATCCTTTTGTCCACCAAATTCTTTCATCTGCTCTGTGATCACAAAATCTTTCTCTAACATTGATTTGGCATAGGGTACTCCGAGCTGTTTCGCTATAGCCTGCGCAGTCTGAGGTACGAAGGGCAGAAGCATAAGCGATACATGACGAAGGGATTCAGCAAATCTCGAAAGAAGTGTCACCTTCTCTTCACCTTCCAATGTCCAAGGTTTCGTAGTGTCGATAGCACCATTGAGGACATCTACCAGTGCCAGTGCCTGCTGGATACCATTGTGTACTTCAAAACTGTCCATAGACTCTCCAAATTTTTTCCATCCATCCTCCGCTTGTGTCGTATCAGATGGCGAATCAGGAATGGCTATCTTGCCTCCTTCTTTTTGAATCAAGATAAGAACACGATTGAGTAGATTACCAAGTGCATTACGCATTCTTGCATCATAGAGCTTCTCAAAACGATCCCAAGAGAAGTCACCATCACTACCTACTGAGATCTCATGACTTAAGTAAAACCGAATAGGATCTGGATTACCATCAAACTTTTCAAGTACATCATCTGGAACAACTACGTTCCCCGTAGACTTACTCATCTTCTGTCCTTCACTAGTGAGAAATCCATGAATAAGTAACTCATCTGGCGTTCGCACTCCTACATGCTTCAGCATACTTGGCCAGATAAGCGCGTGAAAACGTGCGATGTCTTTACCAATAACATGTGTAACCGTAGCATCATCCCACCACTCTCTCTCCTCGTGATCTGTGAATAATCCCAAACCAGAAATATAGTTCGTGAGAGCATCACACCAGACATACATGGTGTGTTCATCATCCTCAGGAACTGGGATACCCCAATCGAGAGATGACTTCGGACGAGAGAATGAAACATCTTCCAATCCTTGATCAAGCAAAGCCAATGTTTCCTTCTCACGATTATTGGGAATTATTCTGTATGACTCTCCATCCCATTCTTTCGTCAGAAGGTTTTTTAAGTTCTCCGTGTCTTTACTCATCAGGAAAAAATAATTCTCTTCTTCTACCTCCTCAGGAGCTACTTGATGATTTGGACAGATGCCATCTGTAAGATCCCGAGCAGTCATGAACCGTTCACACCCACTACAATACAAACCCTTATAACTGCGCTTTTCTAGCATTCCCGCATCGGCAAGCTTCTTCCAAATCACCTGAACAGTAGGCCAATGAACCTTTTGATCTGTCGTACGGATAAAAAGATCATGCGAGATCTGCAAACGATCATATAAACCCGTAAATAATTCTACGTTTCGATCTGCCAATTCTTGTGGTGTCACACCTTCTTTGTCCGCAGCTCTTTGCATCTTCGTACCATGCTCATCTGTACCAATCTGAAATCGCACGTCATCCCCCTTCAGGCGAAACCACCGTGCACAGACATCTGCAAGTACCTTCTCAAGTACATGCCCCATGTGTGGAGCCGCATTTGGATAATCGATAGCCGTAGTGATGTATCGCCGAGACATGGCTCTATCTTAAGGAACAAGAGGAGAGAAAGGAACAAAAAGAACTAGATGAGTTCGCCTGCGTCTTTTTGATCTTTTAGTTCATGTAGATCCTTTAGATCTTCTGCCCTTAGTTCGCCGATGTTACATCGGTTGCTAGTGTATCAACAAAGTTGATCAATCCACTAGAGATGATAGCTAAGATGAGACCTCCAACCGCGAATATGACGATCTTCTTTGCTTTCTCTCTTCCTTCTTCATTCCCACCAGAATTGATCATACCTGTTGCACCCCACATAATTGCAAGGACCGCTCCACCAGAAATAAACTGAAGAAAGAGTGAACCCACATTGCCTGCCAACCTAGCAATAAAGTCTGGGTTACCAGGAGAAGCACCCATAGGAATACTGTAGTTATCCCATACACTACTAGCAGCGTATGCTACTTGGATGAAAATTTTACTGAGGATAGTATTGAGGAGTGACATTAGATAGGGGCGTTGAAAATACCTCGAACGAGAACATGTGCAGTGTTTATAACAAGGGCACCAATCACAGCCCAGATTATCATGGTCTTGGCTTTTTGTGCCTCATCTGTTTTACCATGACTTATAACAAAACGGATACCAGCAACTACTGCAATCAAAGCAAAGACTGCATTGAATGCCCCAAGCATGATACCAACCGATATCTCCATGACATCGATGAGCGGACCACCTGAGCTTGGTGCCGCACCTGCAAGGCTGCCATATTTGGTGACAACAAATGATACAATGGTCTGTGACACAAGAGTCAGAGCAAAACCTCCAAGGCTAAAGATGACTGCATTGCGCCCCTTCGTAACTTTACTCTCATCACCGAAACTCATAAGCATCATAAAACCTCCATACACAACGAACAATATGGCAAAACCAGCAGCACCAGCAAGAAATATTTTACCAAGAGACTCAAGAAGTGAACTGATCATTCCACTACCGAGTGTGCCATCACATGCAACACTACCAACCGAACAAGCAGTAGCTCCCAGAGATGCTGCAAGAGCATCAAATGGGAAGAGTATGAAGGCAAAAGCGGTAATAACGGGGAAAGAATGTTTCATAATTCTAGATATAATAGGCGTTATTGATTGATTGTAAAATAAATCCTGCAAAAAGCATCATAAGTAAACCAGCAATAGCCCACGTCATTCTGTTGATAGCAGAAGACCGACGGCCTTGATCATTCCCAGAAGTCATATACATCATTCCAGCTATAAGAACCCAGATGATACAAAAGCTAATCGCAATATTGAAAATCCACGTTGAAGAACGGATGAAATACTCCTCAAACGTCCCTGTTGAAGTTGAAATAACTAAAGGAGTACCAAAATTATCATCAAGTGGTTGGATAAGGCAAAGAACACCCGTTTCCTGCTCATTAGGTTTTGTGCTTGGGCAAGTATCAGGAGTGGCATGAGATGCAAGCGCATGCATTGGTAGCGCTGCAAAAATGAGACAGAAACACGCGACCCTGTGAAATGTTGTTATAACTCGATTCATCACATTATTATAGCAGAAATCAGCTTCTGGCGCTAGTCCTGAAAACGTAACTGCTCACTGACCGCAGTCCGACCTCACCCTGACCCTCTCCTCTTCGGAGGAGAGGGAACTGTTTTGTGTGTGTTTGAATAATGTCTTAAAGCACGTTTTTTGATATATGACGCTCCAAACCTAGAATGCTGATTCACTTGCCAGCCGCCCTTGTTTGAGCGAGGGCATGAGATTATTGGCTCATCCAGTCACTGAGTGCCAAGTGACCGCAGTCAGCTTGGTCGAAGTGCGCACAGTACTGATGAGCAAGTATGGCCCGAGTGAGGCTCGGCTGGCAGGCGTTTTTGGCTCCACCTTTTGAAGTTTATCCTGAGCCTGATGAAGGGCGGAAAAAAGGTGGAATAGTGTTTGCAGTATAAATCTGAGGGAGAATCATAAATAGGAAGTGCAGAGTCAGTGAGCAGTTACCTGAAAACCAAATTCTCCTCAGCCAAAACTTGCATATACTGCAGAATATTCGTAGGATCTCCACTACTGCGGATGTAGCTCAGTTGGCTAGAGCGTCTCCTTGCCATGGAGAAGGTCGCGAGTTCGAATCTCGTCATCCGCTCCAACCTGCGCGCAGCGTAGGTTGCCATCCGAAGCACGGAGTACGCAGGATGGTTATTTGTCAAACAGGTTCGCTGCGCTTCGGTTGGCAGGCCACTTCGAATCTCGCCAAATAGCTGTGAATATAGTTGCCAAATAGAAAATTTCATCTTTAATATACTCTTTGATCTTTCCCTGCATATTGGGAGAGCTAACCGATTCCTCGTGGGCATGTGCCCATTCTAACTTAGAGGGATCTGATCCCTCTCCCTACCCGATGAAAGGTAAGTCAATTGTCACAGAAACTCCCAATAAAACTCACCTACCGAAATCCAGACATGAAACATGCTGTGACCTTGTTCCCCATTGAAAGTGGCGGAACAAGAATCAGCAAAATGGTCGTGAAAGGCGAAAACATTGAAACGCTGCCACTTGTTGATGTTCCAGACGACATGTCTGCGATCGCAAACGCATGGGCAGCTCAAGAAGAGGCAGAAATTCCCATCACAGAAGTTGCCATCGCATTAAATCCCTTCCTCCAAGGAAGGGTGCAGTTCGTTCTGGAAAAAGGAGTTGTATTTCTGGTCGTTTGCCATTTGGCACTACCAGACGAGTCAACTATCTCGATTGACAGGATGAAGTATATCGAAGGTTTTTGCATTCGGGAAGGTGTACTTGCACCGATCAAAGCCGATTGACCCTTCGTCAAAACAAAGAGAGGGAATCAGGGCACGCGACTTTTATAGTTGTGGGCCCTGTTTCATATACCGTAAAACTTCTCTGCATTCTCTGTAGTAGCCTTTGCTACTTCTTCGAGAGCTATCCCCTTCACCTCTGCGATACACTTTGCAACTTCTATTACAAACGCAGGCTCATTGCGCTTTCCTCTATATGGAATAGGCGCAAGGTACGGCGCATCTGTCTCGATCATCATCTGCTTAAGAGGACACTCTGCAATCGTTCTTCGGATCTCTTCAGACTTCGGATACGTAGCGATACCTGTAAACGACAAAAGGCATCCTCTATCAACTACCCAAGACACATCTTCCCACTTCTCCGTACAGCAATGGATGACAAACATAGGTGGATCGATGCGCTCAATAATTTCACGTACATCGACCATTGATTCCCTGCAATGGATGACTGCAGGAATATTTAACTCTTTGGCTATCTTCAACTGCTCTTCAAAAACAGATCTTTGCACGTCTCGAGGAGAATTATCGTAATGATAGTCCAACCCGATCTCCCCAATGGCGACAACTTTTGGTGAAGAGGAGACAAGTTTCAACATCATATCCCTACTCCCTACTCCCGACTCCCGACTCCCTGACCCCCACGCGCTAGCGTGATGCGGATGCACCCCTACTGTACAAAATATGTGTTCATACTTTTCAGCTATCTGTAGACAATCTTTAGCCTCAGGTAGTGAATCAGCTATACAGACCATCTTAGCTACCCCAGCCTCCCCTGCACGCTCAATAACGGCATCCAGATCTTTGGAAAACTGCTTGTCTGCGAGGTGGCAATGGGAATCTATCATAGGAAGATTCTACTATTTTCTGTGCAAAGACCCTATAGATAAGGAATAATATCGCCAGTTTAATCGGATTGATCTTTCGTTTATATCATCATTCTGGGTCGGTAGCTCAGTGGTAGAGCAGGAGACTTTTAATCTCTTGGCCGTGGGTTCAAATCCCACCCGACCCACCATTCGACTGCGCTCATGGTCTTTATAGCT
>JAQBVR010000012.1 GCA_027623015.1 bacterium
AAGCGTCAAGCTTCAGACATTTTAAGCAAAAAGGGTCGAGTTATCCCACATTCATCTTTGTTCGTTGAGCCTACAGTGGAGCCAGTACCTACATCTTCAAGTCCAGTAGAAGATGAACTAACACTATCAACGCCTCCAGAAAATGCAGAAAGTCCTCCTGAAAGAACAAAAGAGAAGATCGCAGATGAACTTGCCGATGTCATAAGTCTAAAAGCGCAGTTGAGCTACAAGATGCAGCGATTCGCTAAGGAGATGAAGTTTCGCGGGTATACACAGCGTCCTGAGTACAGAGAGATGGTGAAGCAGAGACTACAATACAGTAGTGATTATAGACGTTTACGTGGTGAGTTCGAAGATACCACTGGGATGAACTACTCTGCCTTTTTGCGTGATGATCCAGAACATATGAGGTTGGCGAGCATTGGTGTAGACTCCCGCTATAAATCTGCAGATCAAATTGGTAAGGGTCCTGTGCGTCGGTTCTCAGATCCGTATATAGAAGAAAGAGTTGCTGCCATGAATAGTGGCACTTCTGAGGAAGATCTCAGTGGCTTTGCAAACATCAGTGATGAAACTCCAAGTAGAGACTCGGCTGAGACTGCAGACGCATATGAAACAACTATTTCTTACTCTAAAAACAAAGGGCCATTGGCAATGACTCTACCTGATGGTTCGATCGTAATGATCGAGCACAAATCAGGATTCAATCCATTTAAGAAATATGCACGTGGACAGGGAACGCCTAGCTATGCACGTACAGAAACTACAGAATCACGAGACAATGAGCGTATTGCAGAATACGGTATAAAGGTAGAAGCGCGAAAAGGTGGCACATTCATCAGTGTTCCGAAGAAGTTATTGGGTCGTGTCAGTATTCCAGGTGTATTAAAAGGGTATAACCCAAACTATTCTGTCGTTGGTGATGATACACTCAAGCGCACGCGTTGGAATTCTTCGACTGGAACGTACGAAGATGTAACAGCAAAGTACAATGAATTTATGCGCATTGGTGCGAAGGGGGTTGCAAGAAAAGATGCTCTCGGTGGTGGATCTGCTGAGCAGACAGAGATAAGATCCAAGGCTCTAGATAAATTGATTGCAGACTATCCTAGAATGAGGCAGAAATTCAATGCTCTTGGAGATCGGTACCGTGATCATCCTCAATTTGGAGACAGTTATAGGAAGTGGGAAGGTATACTCAGTCGTGAACCTGTCGATGTGTACGCACATCTAACAGAATTTAAAACACAGATAGAGGCATATACTAAGGGGGACAACACTGAAAGGGTTATGGAAGACGTTCGTGAAAACTATCGTACTATAAAAACAGAACGTATTAAGGTTCCTACAAGCTTTACGGCAGATTGGAGAACTGCAAAAGTAATTGTAGAGAAGATCGACGGCCCAAAGCCCGAAGGAAGAATGGCCTATATGCCAGGTATTGTAGAACGCTTTGATGATGCACAGAGTGTAGAAAATGCTGATGAGTATGGTGTGACATTGAATAATAGCTATTCTGTAGCGCAGGGGTACCGATGGGATCAGCAAGGTGAAAGGAAGGTGAATGGTATCAATGTGCACTTCTCACAACCGGGAACGTATTCTATAACCGTAAGCAACGAAAGGCATTACGTGAAGTCATTTACGGTTACAGTACTACCACCTGCTCCTGTCGCCGCACCACCACCAGTTGCTCCACCACCTGCTCCTGTCACCGCACCACCACCAGTTGCTCCACCACCTGCTCCTCCTGTTACCGCACCACCACCAGTTGCTCCACCACCTGCTCCTCCTGTTACCGCACCTCCACCAGTTGCTCCACCACCTGCTCCTGTCACCGCACCACTATCTGAGCCAGAAAAACCTAAAGAATTATTAGATATTACGAAAGCATTCACAGAAAAGGAGGCAGAGGAGGTAAAGCAATACTTTAATGCAAAGTATGGCATGGAGATGAACGTTGCTATCAACGGTAGTGAAGTAAAGGTATCTGCAGAGGTTGGTAACAAACGCCCAACATTTACATTCAATATTGCATCGAAGAGCGAGAAAGATTTACCAGTGGGAGGATCGAAGTATGTAGAAATAGCTGTCTGGGGAATTACCGCAACAAAGCCGGACAAGAAAAATGATTCATTTACTCAGCGTCCTTTAACGCGCAGAAAGGTGCTTCTGCAAAGCATACAAAATTATGTAGAGGAGAATCTAACGCAGTTTGAAGATTGGGACAACCTTCCAGTAAAGCAATACCCACGAAATGAAAAAGAGCAGAGTGAGTTAAATGGAGCATTGTTCAAGTTTTCCCATCGTCAATTCTTCGAGTTCTATGCATCACTTGTACCGACTCAGTTAAAGAATCCTCAACCTCATCCAATACTTAGTCATTATAATACGTTGAACAACAAAGGAATTATCGCATTAAAGCCCCTGCTGAAAGAGATTTTACAGACTTCGGATACGGATGAACGTAAGAATCTAGCAAAAAAAGCATATCAGATAATAAAAGATATGGAAATACCAACTATTTTTATCATTAATGTTTTAAAGTTAGCGACGACTGAGAAGTATCCTGAATCGCAAACTATTGCTAAAATTAATCTCAATTCAATGGTTTACAGTCGATTAGGAGATATTGCTAGATCAGGGGATTTAAATGGAAAGGACTAAGTAGGCTACGCAGAGAATGTGGATCAACGCCAAAATTGAGCGGTCACCCTTTGTCAGAACCGCAGATGACGCAGATAGCGCTGATTACACAGATATGATGTAGTGATCTGCTTATGAAGGATTTCAAGTACACTCTCCCAGTACCTCATCTGTCCTATCCGACAAATCTGCGCAATCTGCGGTTCAGACGATGAGAAGCTTTATTTCCTCCCTGATATTTGATGATGATCCGAGAATTTTCCCCACAAATCCCTTTACTAATCATTTTGGACCGTTTAGAGTATTTTCGTCTCTGATTTTTGGAGTGCGATAAATGCACTCGTCGGAGCATTCTACGTATCCTATCAGCCCCACATCGCTACGCTACGCGGGGCAAGCCCGTAACGAGTAACGAGTAACCAGTAACCCGTCATCCCATGCCTACAGTGAATCAACTCATCAGAAAAGGCCGTCAAACGAAGCGCGTAAAGAGCAAGTCTCCTGCGCTCCAGTACACATGGAACTCCTTAAAGATGAAAAACGTACCTCTCCGTAAAGGAGCTCCGTACAAGCGTGGCGTATGTATCAAGGTAACGACAATGACACCAAAAAAGCCTAACTCCGCTCTGCGAAAGATTGCGAGAGTCCGTTTGACCAATGGTCACGAGGTAAAAGCGTACATCATGGGAGAAGGACACAACCTCCAAGAACACTCCGTTGTACTTATCCGCGGAGGACGTGTAAAAGACCTTCCTGGAGTGCGTTATCACATCGTTCGTGGAATCCTCGATACAGAAGGTGTTCAAAACCGAAGGCAAGGACGATCGAGGTATGGTGCCAAGAAGCCAAAGGCAAAGTAAATTCCAAATGACCAGCAACCTATAACTTATAACTTATAACCAGTAACCCCACTTCGCTACGCTACGCGGGGCAACCCAGTAACCAATAACCAGTAACCCGTCATCCCATGTCTAAACCTATAAAGCAATTCATCGGCACTGGCTCAGACCCTGTCATTGAGAAGTTTATCAACTGTGTGATGATGGACGGAAAGAAGTCTATCGCTCGAAAGATCTTCTGGGATGCTATGGATGTTATAAAGACACGTACAAACGATGCGCCTATCGACATCTTCAACAAAGCAATGCTCAATGTGACACCACTTGTTGAGGTTCGTCCGAAGCGTGTTGGCGGATCTGTGTACCAGGTTCCTGTCGAAGTAAACCCAAAGCGTCAGCAGGCTCTAGCGATTCGCTGGTTGATCAAGGCTTCACGTGAGCGCAAGGGTATGCCTATGGCACAGCGCCTTGCAGCAGAGCTACTTGATGCATCTGCAGATCTTGGAAATGCATTCAAAAAGAAGCAAGACGTGCTGAGACAAGCACAGGCAAACAAGGCGTTTGCGCACTTGGCTCGATAAGCTGTTTATCGATTGCTAATATTCTTAGTTTAGATAGCCATTCTAGGCTGTTTTTGTATGCTGTCTTGTTTCCCCCACCCCTAACCCCTCCCTCGCCAGCCGTCGCCTCTGGGCTATGGCTGGCAGGCGGGGAGAGGGGAATGTTTTGTTTTGTTTGTAGCTAATAGCTAATAATGGCTCTGTATCAGCCTCTCCTTTCTCCCCGTGGGGGAAAGGGATAGGGATAGGGGGAGGGAGCAAGTGGAGGTGAAAAGCTAAAAAAGCCCCCGAGAGCGTTGATTCTCGAGCAACGTTTCCGTATAGTTTCTCGGAATTACTCTCCCTACACCCTACTCCCCACCCCCTACTCCCTAAAAAGATGGACCTCAAGAACGTACGAAACATCGGAATCATCGCTCACATTGATGCTGGTAAAACGACGACAACTGAGCGTGTGCTTTTTTATACAGGTGTTTCCTATAAAATAGGAGAGGTGCACGATGGTGAAGCTACGATGGACTGGATGGAACAGGAGCAAGAACGTGGTATCACCATCACATCTGCTGCTACACAGTGTCACTGGAAGACTAGCGCTACTGGTGAAGAGATCGATAGTACTATCAACATTATCGACACTCCTGGACACGTAGACTTTACAGCCGAAGTTGAGCGCTCACTTCGTGTGCTCGATGGTGGTGTTGCGGTTTTCGATGGATCACAAGGAGTAGAGCCTCAGAGTGAGACAGTGTGGAGACAGGCAGACAAGTACGACGTCCCTCGTATTGCCTTCATCAATAAGATGGACAAGACAGGAGGAGACTTCTACATGTCCCTTGCATCTATCCACGATCGTCTGAGCAAAGATGCCATCGCTATTCAGCTGCCTATTGGGGAAGAGAATGACTTCGTAGGACTCATCGACCTCGTTGGAAAGAAGGCATTCACATTCTCTGGAGACCATGGAGAGATCATCAATGAGATTGAGATCCCAGCGGATATGACAGAGAAGGTAAGTGAATACCGTGCACTCCTTATGGAAAAGGTAGCGGAATGCGATGATAATCTTATAGACGCATACTTAGAAAACAACGCTCTAACAGATGAGCAGCTTGTACAAGGCCTTCGATCTGGCACCGTATCTGGTGCTCTGTACCCTGTATTGTGTGGATCATCTCTCAAAAACGTGGGTGTTCAGAAGATGCTCGATGCTGTCGTTGCATACCTTCCATCTCCTCTTGATGTTCCAGCTTCTATTGGCATAAACCCAAAGACTGAAGCAGAGGAGACGAGAAAGCCAGATAACAACGAGTCCTTTGCAGCATTGGCATTCAAAGTAGCTACAGATCCGTTTGTTGGAAAGTTGACATTTGTTCGAGTGTACTCAGGAGTGCTGAAGTCTGGAAGCTACGTTCATAACACACGTTCTGGTAACAAGGAGCGTATTGGTCGACTCGTAAAGATGCACGCTAACTCTCGAGAAGAGATCCAAGAGGTGCAAGCAGGAGATATCGCTGCTGTTATCGGTCTTAAGGACACGCGTACTGGAGATACTCTTTGCGATGAAAATAATCCAATCCAACTGGAGTCTATTACTTTTGCAGAACCAGTTATTTCCATCGCTGTAGAGCCAAAGACGAAGGCAGACCAACAGAAGATGGGTATCGCTCTTCAGAAGCTTTCGGAAGAAGATCCAACATTCCGTGTAACGTCAGATGAAGAAACTGCACAGACTATTATCTCTGGTATGGGTGAGCTTCATCTTGAAATCATTGTTGATCGTATGAAGAGAGAATTTGACGTGGAAACAACTGTTGGACAGCCACAAGTTGCATACCGTGAGACAATTCAGAAAGAAGTACAGCATGAAGAAAAATACTCAAAGCAAACTGGTGGTCGTGGTCAATTTGGTCACGTACTCTTTCGTATGTCTCCACAGGAACCAGGAAAAGGCTACACATTTGAAAGCACGGTAGTAGGAGGTCGTATTCCTCGTGAGTTCATCAAGCCATGTGACAAGGGATTCCAAGAGGGTATGACACGTGGAATACTCGCAGGGTACCCTGTTGTGGATATAAAAATAGAACTCTTTGACGGTTCATACCACGATGTTGACTCCTCTGAGATGTCTTTCAAAATTTGTAGCTCTATTGGATTCCGAAATGCAGCAAAGAAAGCAAGCCCAACTCTTCTTGAGCCAGTTATGAAAATAGAGGTCGTATGTCCAGAAGATTTCCTCGGCGATGTTATGGGAGATATATCGTCTCGTCGTGGAATTATAAAAGATCAGTCAGACCGTGGAACAGCAAAAGTGATCTCTGCAGATGTCCCCCTTTCATCGATGTTTGGTTACGCAACCGAGCTACGATCTATGACGCAAGGTCGTGCTAGCTACTCTATGGAATTTGCTCATTACGACAAAGTTCCAAATAACGTATCTGAAGAGATCGTCAAGAAGCGTGGTGGTGGGGATGAGTAAGCATTGCTCGTAAAGTATTTTGTACTGTGTTTTGCGGCTCCGCGATGATTTCAGAGTCAAATTCATTATGAAGTTTTCCGTAATATCGCCGAAGCGATATCGCTACGCCGTCATTTGGTTACATTTAGAATGTACATAAATCGTGCTATTTTCGCGAAGACGTAATACAATACGTTGGCATGCCAAAACGACGGTACAACGAAGGCGATTGGCGAAAGGACCCGTGGTTTCGTGCTCTTTGCTCAGCTATAAGTTCTTGTAAGAATGAAGCCGACATTGCAGACATCCTCAGAGATATAGGAACACTCAGTGAAATTCAAGCATGGAGTGAACGTCTTGAGGTAGCCAAACTCCTCACTACAGGCCTTACATATCGTCAGGTAGCTGCGAAGACTGGTGCAAGCACTACGACGGTGACAAGAGTGGCAAAGTACTTAGAAAACGGTACAGGAGCGTATAAGAAGTATTTGCATGGGAATACTAAAAATCCTGATTCTATTACACAGAGAAAGTCTGAATCGATGATTCAGAAGTACCTTTAACATGCAAAATTCTAAATTCCAAATTCCAAATCTCAAAAAAACCTAATAGGTACAAGAATGGTTTGGAATTTGTAGCTTGAAATTTGGAATTTTCCTTGCAGTTTGCAATTTGCAGTTTGCAATTTCATACTCCACCCATGTCACACAATACGTTCATCCACCATTGCCTAAAGCTTGCCGAAAAGGGCAGGGGAGTGGTTGGCATCAATCCAATGGTAGGTGCCGTACTTGTTCATGGTGATCAGGTGCTTGCCGAAGGGTGGCATGCAGGCTATGGAAAACCTCACGCTGAGCTAGCACTTTTGCAAAACAATAAACACATTGTCAGTACAGATGATGTGCTCTACATCAATCTTGAACCCTGTTGCCATCACGGCAAGACACCACCATGCACGGGTGCGATTATCGCAAATGGTATACGAACTGTTGTTTTTGGTATGTATGACCCCAATTCCTTCGTTGCTGGACGGGGGATCGCAACACTACGTGCAGCAGGTATCCATGTGTTAGGCCCTGTACTCCCTGAACTCTGTCGGAGGCTCAATAGGGGATTCGTCTCACTCCATGAGCAAGGAAGGCCGTTTATCACGCTAAAAAAAGCGAGAACGAAAGATGGAAGGACATCTGGCAAGATCACTACACCTGAGCAAGATGAATGGTCGCACCAGTGGTTACGGGGGAAACATGATGCCATCCTTGTAGGCGTCGATACCGTGATAGCAGATGATCCTTCACTAACGATTAGGACCCAGGACCAAGGGCTAAAGGACCAAGGGCGCCAACCTCTTCGCATAGTCTTAGATCCCAAGGGGCGTATGCCAAGCGATGCAAAGCTTGCCTTAGAATTAGCTGATGGAACCATGGTCATCACGAAGAAAGACATACCTTATAGAGACGGGCAGTTTAATCTACAAAAACTCCTGAAGTTCCTTAGCACTCCTACAGATGATTTCCACGGCATCGCAAGTATCCTTGTTGAAGGTGGGCAGAGAACATGGGAAAGTTTCCGAAATGCAGGATTTGTGGATGAGGAGGTAGTTCTTTCTAGGTGAATGCCTTCAGCAGTTTCTCTCCCATCCGCATGATCCTACCCCTAGCTCTATTGGCTAGAGGTGCTTTTCCAGTCCTTTCGTACTCTGCAACAACTTTAGCAAATACCAGCCCCTTTTCTTCGACTGCAGTAAGCGATGCAGGGCGTTTATCGACGATAAGTCCAAAATTCCCATTTGGGAGTGTGCATTTTTGCTCGAAGTGATGGCCCATATAGCTCGCCCCAAAGTACTGTAGTGCTTCAGCTATGCAACTCGTGGCTTTCTCCATCATTGCTGTCCATCCGATCATAGGGACACCGGCAGTGAAGATTATATAGGAGGGGAGTCCTTTCAGTGTTCCTTTCCGTCGTGTTTCATCGAGAGCAAAGCTGCCCATACGATCGATAAGATTTATCAGATGAGCAGGCACACTATAGTTCCAGACTGGTGTAGCGATAACGAGACCATGAGCATTCTCGATGAGTGATTGCACAGCGCAGAAGTCTTCCTCTTGGTGGCAGACAGATTTGTAAAAGTCGAGAGAGAAGTGCTTGATGTTGAGGTCCTTCAAGTTCTTTGTGTTGATAGAGACGTCACCATGCTTCTGCATGCCTTTTACGAAAGCATCTTTAAGGTATGCGCAGTTGCTTGGTTCGTTTGTGCCGGCAACGAGTACGAGAATATTTATATATGTAGTATAGCGGGTGTGTCGCTTGCAACAATGGGATTTGGATTACAAAATCGAAAGAAATAAGAGGAATAAAAGAAATAAGGGAAATAAGGGAGGGTCTCTTATTTCTAAATATCCAATATATATTCACAACATAGTCAATGTAGTAACGAGCTGCGACTGTTACACTTTTACACTTTACGTAGCGGTATACATTGTGTCTAAGTACTACACCGTATCACTGCAAAAATATATGTGAATCGGCGAATAGCTAACACATCTTGCAAATATTGACACGTGTTCTTCTGTGTTTATATAACCGTTGCAAGAAAGACAGTGTATCTATATCTTGTGTACTTGTAGTCCTCGTGCCACTAGATAGTGTGTTTTCCTTGTCTTCTGTCATTAGAACATCATTGTATTTTTCCGCCCCACCCCATGAACCCTTCTTCTGCAGCGCCAAGCGCCACGTCAGCATCTTCTACAGCATCCCAAAAGCTGAATGCAGAACATAAATCGTCACCAAGTATGGTTGCAGGTTCTGGTACAGGAAAAGGACTGTCTATTCCTCGAGTATTTACCACTCCAGGAAGTGACCCTCTTGAAGAAGTCACATACGAAAAGCGAACGAGTCGCATAGCAAATACAGATGGCTCTGTTGTTTTTGAGATGGAAGGTGCGGAGATCCCAGCAGACTGGAGTCAAGTTGCGACAGACATCATGGTAAGTAAATACTTTCGCAAAGCAGGCGTGCCACAGTTCAACGATGCTGGAGAAGTAAAGCGAGATGAAACGGGCGAAGTTGTCACAGGTCCAGAACGTTCTGCAAAACAAGTGATCAGTCGCCTTGCTGGATGTTGGCGTCACTGGGGTCAGCAGTATGGATATTTCGAAACTGCTCCAGATGCACAAGCATTTGAAGATGAGCTTAGCTACATGCTCATTCACCAGATGGCTGCTCCAAACAGTCCACAATGGTTTAACACAGGACTTCACTACTCCTATGGGATCACAGGGCCTGCTCAAGGACACTGCTACTGTGACCCAGAAACAGGAGAGCTCAAGAAGAGCACAGATGCGTACACACACCCTCAGCCTCACGCATGTTTTATCCAGTCTGTAAAGGACGACATGGTAAATGAAGGTGGAATCATGGATCTCTGGGTACGTGAAGCTCGACTATTTAAGTTTGGATCTGGTACAGGAACAAACTTCAGTTACTTGCGTGGCGCTGGCGAACCCCTCTCAGGTGGAGGAAAAAGCTCTGGTCTTATGAGTTTCCTGAAGATAGGAGATCGTGCAGCTGGTGCTATAAAGTCTGGAGGTACTACTCGTCGCGCTGCCAAGATGGTCTGCCTAAACCTTGATCATCCAGATATCGAAGAATTTATAAACTGGAAGGTAAACGAAGAGAAGAAGGTTGCTGCTATGGCGCAAGCTGGGTACGACACTGACTATAACGGCGAAGCATACACTACGGTATCTGGTCAGAACTCCAATAACTCCATACGTATAGAGCACAGCTTTTTCGAATCTATAGAGAAGGACAGCGACTGGTGCCTCTACTGGCGTACAGAGCTACGGAAGGCTGAGAAAGAAGGTCGTAAGGCTGAGCCGTGCAAGACGATGAAGGCGCGCGATCTCTGGGATCAGATTGGTTACGCAGCGTGGTCTTGTGCAGACCCTGGTGTACAGTACGACACGACGATCAATGACTGGCACACATGTCCAAATGACGGTCGTATAAACGCTTCAAACCCATGTAGTGAGTATATGTTCCTCGACAACACTGCATGCAACCTTGCGTCTATCAACCTTCTGAAGTTCTTTGATGACGAGCACGGCACATTCGCAGTAGAGAAGTATAAGCACGCAGTACGTCTCTGGACTATTGTTTTAGAAGTATCTGTCCTTATGGCACAGTTTCCAAGTGAAGAGATAGCAGAGCTGAGCTACATCTTCCGTACTCTAGGCCTTGGATTTGCAAACATTGGTGCCATGCTTATGCGCATGGGTATTCCATATGATAGTGAAGAATCACGTTCTATTTGTGGAGCTCTTACAGCCATCTTGACTGGGGAGAGTTACGCTACGTCTTCGGAGCTTGCAGAGACACTGGGCGCATTTACAAAGTACAACAGCAATAAAGAGCATATGCTTCGTGTTATGCGAAACCACCGTCGTGCTGCATACCACGCACCGAAATCTGAGTATGAACAGCTGAATATAGCACCTATCGGTATTGACCAAAACAAATGTCCAGACTACTTGCTTGAGTCTGCCAAAGAATGTTGGGACAGGGCACTTGCAAGTGGGGAGAGGCACGGATACCGCAACGCACAGACCACTGTTATCGCACCAACAGGCACCATCGGCTTACTCATGGACTGTGATACTACAGGTGTAGAGCCAGACTTTGCTCTTGTGAAGTTCAAAAAGCTTGCTGGTGGTGGATACATGAAGATTGCAAATCAGTCTGTGGAGCCAGCACTCAAAAACTTGAAGTACACCGAGGCAGAAGTGCGTGACATCATGAAGTACGTGATGGGAACACTTAGTCTCGAAGGTGCTCCACACATCAACCGCAATTCCCTTATCGAAAAAGGTTTGACCAATGAGGGCATCGCAAAGATCGAACAAAACCTACCTCAAGTCTTCGATCTCTCATTTGCCTTTAACAAATGGACTCTCGGAGAAGACATGATGAAGAAGCTGAAGTTTACTCAGGAGCAAATTGCCGATGACACACTCAATGTTCTTTCTGCACTTGGATTTACGAAGAAGCAGATGGATGAGGCAAACACTTACGTGTGTGGTCATATGACTGTAGAAGGAGCACCGCACCTCAAAGATGAGCATTATGCGGTATTTGATTGTGCAAACAAGTGTGGACAAGATGGACAGCGATTCATCGCTGCAGAGGGGCATATCCGCATGATGGCAGCAGCACAGCCGTTTATCTCTGGTGCTATCAGCAAGACTATCAATTTACCAAATGAAGCTACAGTAGAAGATATAAAGCAGTGCTACTTTCTTAGTTGGAAGCTTGGACTCAAAGCAAACGCCTTGTACCGTGATGGATGTAAACTTAGTCAGGCACTCAGCAACAAATCTGACAAAGACGAGAACAAGACTGAGGAAGAGGCTAAAGAAAAGGTTATTGTAGAAAAGATCGTCATCAAAGAAGTGCCAAGGCGTCGCAAGCTACAAGACGAGCGAATGTCTATAACACATAAGTTCTCTGTTGCAGGTCACGAAGGATACCTTCATGTTGGTATGTACGACGATGGTTCTCCTGGAGAGATCTTCATCAAGATGAGTAAAGAAGGGTCTACGCTCTCTGGCGTCATGGATACACTTGCACTAAGCCTCTCTATGAACCTGCAATACGGTGTACCACTCGATGTATTGTGCGACAAGCTTGTACACTTACGTTTTGAGCCTATGGGTATGACAACAAACCAAGAGATTCCTATGGTAAAGAGCTTCATGGACTATCTTGGTCGCTGGCTCGCTCTCAAGTTCCTTACAAAGGAACAAGCCATGCAGTACCACAACAAAGATCTTGTCGAGAAAGCTTATAGCGAAGGAAGTAAAAGCAAAGATGCATATGCGATGAGACTGTCTGTCATAGACGAGGGTGCAACAGCACACATGATAGACCTCGAAGCAGCAGTAGAAGAAAAGACCCACGACGAGATGGAGGAAGCTGCACAGCAAGTAACGACAGTGACCTCGAAGACACAGGTCGCAAAGAAGCAGGGGTTCACTGGTTCGATCTGTTGCGGCTGTGGAAGCTTACGTATGAAGCGTAATGGATCTTGTGAAGTGTGTCTCGACTGTGGTGCAACAAGCGGTTGTGGTTAATCCTTCGACGCGCTCCCTCCTTCGCCAAGGATTCGGACGGCGCGCAGGATGACAAATTAGTGTATAATTTGAATGATGTGGCTAGACATGCTCCCCAACAACGAAAAGAAAAGGCTTCGCAAACGCATGCGGAGCCCTGAGGCATACCAAGAGTCACGGGAGAAAGTAAAAAGCCTTGAGGAGATAACCGATGAGGTGGATCAAAACGAACTAATGGCTGATCTACAGTTCGCTCTGGAGACAGAGCCACGTGTGCAAGAGGCACTGAAACAGGAGATAGAAAAAGACCTTACAGACGTAGGAATAGAAAACATGGTTGAAGGTGCGCCGTCATCTTCAATGATCGATGCATTGTCTTCTGGTAGTTACCAACTTTCTGTGCGGTCAAATGAAAGTACAGGTAGTGAAGAGATGGTCGTCACAGCAGAAGGACATGTGTCAGAGACGCTACCGATGAAAAAAAGTTACAGTGACAAGTATATTGCCACTTGAAATGTATACATTACATAAATATTCTCAAAACTAGTAACGAGTAACCAGTAACGAATAAGAAGTAAAAAGTTCAACTACATTCCAACGAACAAAATGCCGAAGGCCGATGCAAATAATAAAAATCGCATAGGGGGTGGGGAAAGGGGTGTTATAGTAGTACATCCAAAATAGTTTATTCAAGGGTCGAAACGGAAAGAGCCCTTGCTTGAAAGAAGAAACATGAACACAATAATGTTTCAACTATAAAGATTTCTTACCAGATACGACGGTAATATCATCATCTGGAGCAACAGTATTTGGTATCTGCTTGCCACAAGATTCACAAAGGTGGACGATCATCCAGCCCTTCTTTTTGCGGTGATCAACACCAACAGGTTTCATGAGTCCACCACAGCTTGACTTTCTATCTCCAGGGCCGTCTAGATCTACATGTTTAGAGTAAAGACACACAGGACAGTGGTTACGATAAGAGCCATTTTCCAGAGGTTGTACATCTGCATTGCAATGGGTACAAGTGAAATGTTCCTGGCGAGCAACGAAGACCATCACACATTAAAACGGAAGTGCATCACATCCCCATCTGCTACGATGTAGTCTTTTCCTTGTGCTATCATCTTCCCAACTTCCTTTGCTCCTTGCTCACCGTTATTATCGATGAAGTCTTGATATGCGATAGTCTCTGCTCGAATAAATCCTTTTTCAAAGTCTGTGTGGATGACACCAGCTGCCTGAGGAGCGGTGTAACCTTTGAGGATATTCCATGCACGAACTTCTTGGACCCCCGCAGTAAAGTAGGTGATGTAGCCTAGAGCGCGATGCGCAGCTTCGATAAGCTTTGAAAGTCCAGATGATGTCACGCCAAGCTCTTGAAGCATGTCAGCAGCTTCCTCTGCAGAGAGATCTTGTAAGTCCTCTTCTATCTTTGCAGAGACGAGGATCAGTTGCTCGTTATCACCTAGACCAATACTACTGCGGATGGCTTCTAGATTAGCTGTACCCAAATCCCCTTCTGAGATATTCGCCGCATAGATGATTGGCTTACTTGTAAGTAATTGCAGTTGCCTCTCTACGATCTTCTCTCCATCTGTAAGTGCAACAGTATTTGCCATATCTCCTTCACTCAGTGCCGTGTGAAACTTTTCACACAATGCCAACTCCGCAATCTTTTCTTTGTCACCAGAGCGAGCAAGACTTTTTGTTTTATCTATCCTACTTTCGATACTATCGAGATCTGCCAACATCAGCTCTGTTTCAATAGTATCCTTATCTCGTTTTGCATCCACGCTTCCATCGACGTGGATAACATTTTCATCGTCAAAGGCACGGACAATGTGACAGAGCGCATCGACTTCACGGATGGCACCCAAGAACTTATTACCCAGCCCCTCTCCTTTACTTGCACCTTTTACGAGTCCTGCGATGTCCACAAATTCAATGGATGCAGGAAGTATCTTCTGAGGGTGTACGATCTTTGCTAGGGCTTGAAGCCGCTCATCAGGAACGTTAACAATACCAACATTGGGATCGATAGTACAAAACGGGTAATTCCCTGCCAGTGCCCCTTTTGATCGTGTAAGAGCATTAAAGAGCGTAGACTTCCCTACATTTGGCATGCCGATGATTCCTATGCGTAGTGCCATGAGCGTGCAGGTTATATCCTCTGTCGTGCGTTTGCACGCAAAGCGCGATCTATTCTAAAGATCGTAAACCCATTCTCATCACCCTCGAAGTGCATCTTGAGTTCAGGAAACTCACGTATATGGTCTACAAGATCCGGGTGATAGGGATTCCAGAGAGCCAGATAGTCTCCCTCGTATGCATCGAAGAGATCGAGAAGCCACTTGTGCCAGTCGATATATTCACTGTTGCTGTGCAGAGGAATGTCAAATAAACGCGCCTTCTTTTCATCGAAGATGAAATCAAATGTTGGATCTATGCCACGGGCGTAGCGTAGGTCTTGCCGTGATGAAAAAAGAAGAGAGAACAGGTCCCAGTCTATATTCAGAACCTTTGTCTCTGAGGGGATGTTCTCTAGCGCTATAGCTGCGGTTTCTGGAGAGTATCCACCGGACTCCTGAAGTGCGACGTACATCTTCCCCATGCTGATGATGGGAAAGAGGAACAGCAAGGAGAGAAAGATCCACTTTTTGCATACGCTACGGGGAAATATCGCTTGTGACAGAATACCGGGTGCATGCGGATCGATGGCAATCGTTATCATCATGAGAAGGACGGTAACAGGCCAGGCAAAGTCGATGGTTCGAGCGATTGCGATAGAAAGAACGAGGAGTAGACATGCGGTGATGTAGATCAACGACACACCACTGGAGTGAAGCTGTGCCATAGTCGTCCTCTTTTCTCTCATAGCTGCAACAAGCCACAGAGTAGACAGGCCGACCATCGCTGCAGGCATCCCCACTATATCGATACCTGACTGCATTTCAGCAGGTCTGTCAATGCCGGAAAAGAGCACTGCCTGATAGAAAACAGTACAGAGGTATCGCGCATAGTCCAAAGAATCCGGGTGAAGAACAATACCCACGCCGACACCCGTAAGACTGAGCAGTGCAAGATGCACTCCGGTTTTACGTTCGCCAATACACCATAGCCATATACATCCCCAGCTGGCGAAAATGAGCGGTATCAAGAATAGATTGGATAGCAGTGTTCCAAGCGCAAGAAGGGCACATACCCGGTAGATCTTTCTGTGTATAGTGCACCAGAGCACGCCAATCGCAATAAGCAGTATAAGAACGTATGGTCTTGCCAGATGGAGCCGCGCATAGAACATGGTGTATTCCAACAGGAGGATCATCATGAACATGCTTGCTACTCGTGAAGAGAGGCGCAGTGAACGAGCAATACTGAGGAAGGTTGCACAGAGAAGTATCATCGTCAGGAGTACATACACTTTCATGGATATGATGAGTCCAAGCGTTGTGAGTGGAATAAGTGCGACGTGAGAGAGAAACCAAGGGTCGATATTGTGTTGAGAGAAGTACCCGCTATAGAGGAAATCCCCCCAACCGGAGAAGGAGTCTATTCCTTTGGTTCCAAGCATCTGCGCTAACGTGAAGTGGCGAATGCCATCATCATAGGAAAATACACCTTCAATACT
This sequence comes from bacterium, assembly GCA_027623015.1. GTDB lineage: Bacteria > Patescibacteriota > Gracilibacteria > Peribacterales > Peribacteraceae > JAQBVR01. Next base: position 16,242 of record JAQBVR010000012.1, read on the forward strand.
TGTGTAGATGAGCCCTGCAATGGCAACAATACCCAAAATAGTAGCTATAGGGCCAAACCACCAATGAATTGAGCTATGTTGCTCCATAAATAGAAGAAAACGAATACATTTGTACTAGAAACGGCTATTTAAAGCAAAATATTTAGCTTTGGGAACCTGTTTAAACCTTGACAAAAATAGCATTAATCCGTAGTATGCTCTCCATTATTCATGAAAAGATACGTGTCACTCCTATTGGCTCTCCTTATGGTTGTTTCTACACCCATGGCACATGCTGCACCATTTGCAGATGTGACTGGAAGCGTATTCGATCCTTCATTTACCATGCTAGCTGAGAAGGGGATTGTACGTGGACAAGGAGACGGGCTTGGTCACCCAAATGACCCTTTGCGTCGTGCTGAGGCTCTTAAGGTAGTTTTAAGTGCACACCTTGAATTACATGAGCGTGTGCAGTGGCATGCTGTACACATGGCACCATTACCTTTGTTTATCGATATGCGACAAACAGATTGGTTTGCCCCTTATGTCGAGGCTGCTTTTGAAGCTTTGATCATAAAAGGATACCCAGACGGGACATTTCGACCAGGTCAGGTTCTCACAGTAGAAGAAGCAGTGGTACTGCTTATTCGCACATTTGGCCTAGAGGGAACGGAGACTGCAGCAGCATTGTCTCCATACATAGCCAATAGAGCAGACACTTGGTACACAGCGTCAATAAATGCTGCTATCGCACGGAACCTCGTGATGCGCGGTACGATGTTACAACTAGGAACACCCATCACTCGTGGCCAGTTTTTCGATATGGTCTATAGGCTTATCTCCATTCAAGAGAAGGGGATCGAAAGATTCCAAGACATAGTTTCAAATACGTCTCCTGTAACACAAACAGCAACTGCACCTCAGGGGCCACGCATTGTCGCAGCATACCCAGGGGGTTCTCAGATCACACTCCCGCAGCCTGAGCTCGCTCAGATAGCACGGACAGATGTTCCGTATGCATCAGAGCAATACTTTGCTATCTCTATGCCAAGTCAGGGAATAGAAGATCTTACAATCACTCATCCAACAGATCCATTTTCGAGTAATGGTGTACTGGATGTTTTAAAGTACGGAGTAGGTCATCTCTTCGGTTATCCAGGTGGCGGCGGAAAGATCATGGTATATGGTCACAGTAGTGGCTACCCATGGGACGTCTCGAAGTACACGAAGATCTTCCGCAAAGTAAATAATCTTAAGGCAGGAGACCGTATTTATGTAACCTACGCAGGAAAGCTTCATACGTACGAAGTGACATACGAGGAGACTATCGATGCGAAAGACACATCACCATTTAGTGACGATGGTACAAGTGAGGAGCTCATTCTCTACACCTGTTGGCCACCAGACTCCATCACACAGCGATACCTCGTTCACGCAGTACCAGTTGAGACTGTGGCATTACGATAAAAAGATACACATAACATCTCACCTCCTGTCTGAACCGCAGATTTCGCAGATTCGGCAGATAAGCATGATAGTTTTTAGGATCTGCGTAATCTGTGGTTCAGACAATAAAAGAACATACATCATTATACAAAAATCTGTATATAAAAAGTCATACGCTGTCATACATTGTATATACAAATCTACCCGATCCTTCGCATGATCTCTTGGTCGACAAATTCCTGTGAACGACCATAGTTTAGGCGGCTAAGTTGTTTAAATGCTTCTGCTGCTTGGTCGTCTTTTGGATATGTTGTGTCGAGCCATGGGCGCGGGACGTCTATAGAGAAGGGTCGAGACGGCTGGTCATTGATGCTCAGTTTCATAGATCCCTTGAACGCATCGAGATTCACAAGGTCTTGCTCGCTGTACACCGGTGCCATTTCCTTCGCACAGACTTCTGCATCTTGTGGACCAATCTTGTAAAACATCATCGTACCAACGTTACCGAAGATAGCCCCTTTTAAACTAACGCTACCACTGGTCTTACTGTCTTTCTCTAGTTGGTCTAAGTATTGGTGCGCGAGTATAAGACCAAGACGGTATTTTCGAGCCTCAGAGAGAATAGACTCGATACTTGGAGTCACGAAGTTTTGGAATTCATCGATATACAAGAAGAAGTCTTTACGCTCCTCTTTGGACTGTCTCTGTCTACGCATAGCAGCAACCTGAATCTTGCTTACAAGGATCATACCAAGGAGTTGGGCGTTTATATCTCCGATGAGACCCTTGGAAAGGTTCATCATGATTATCTTGCTCTCATTCATGCAATCGGCGATATTGAACGCACTTCGTGTCTGTCCAACGATATTGCGGATAAGCGTGTTGGTATAGAATTGACCAAACTTCGCAGCAAAGTAGGGGATCATCTCCTGCTTTTCTCGTTGACCTGTTTGTGCCATTTGCTTCTCCCAGAAGGCTTTGACGATTGGGTTTTGTACTTTGCTTACTTTGTACTTCTGCCATTCATCATCTGTGAATAGCTTAACAAGGTCTGTTATGGCTCCACCTTCATCGACATCTTCCATCAAAGTTAGACATCCATTTCGGAAGTAGTCCTGAATACGAGGCCCAAAGATCTCTTCTCCAAACATCTTTACCATCATGTTCATCGCATCGAGAGCTACGAGGTCTCGCTCTTCTGGGCCATCTGCTTCCAGCAAGTTCAGACCCATAGGACGAGCTGTATCTGCAGGGTTGAAGTAGATAACATCATCTGCACGCTCACGTGGAATGTAGGGGAGTAGGTCTTCTACAAGAGATCCATGCGGATCGATAACGCACATGCCTTTGCCATTGTGGAAGTCTTGGCGAGCCATCGTCTGGATGATCGAAGACTTACCAGTTCCTGTTTGTCCGATGATATAGAAGTGACGGAAGCGGTCTTCGTTATTCATGAAGATCTTCTGCTTGTTTCCTCGGTAGACATTTGTTCCTAGACGTAGTCCTTCTGTAGGTATGTTCTTTGGCGCAGCCGCTACTTTGAACTTCTGCCATTTGATGTTCTCTACTTTGTTATACTTGATGTTTGGAAGATGGAACAATGAGGTAAGCTCAGAAGTCCCAAGAAGCATCTTCTTTGCGAAGAGTGTTGTGCTTAGGCAGTTATGAGGGCTGCGACGGATGAATCGTGTAATGATGCCGCACTTGCTTACTATTCCTGTACGCGAATACTTGAGTCCATTGCCACGCACACTCTCGAATTGAGAGAAGGTGTTGTTTATCTCCTCAAGTGTACGTTGTGCTCTTGCGTGCGTATCTGCAGACGCGATGATTCGCATAACAGTATGAAAGCCTTGTCCGCTAGCTTTCTCGTCTACAGACTTACTGTATTCCTCCTGCATTTGTGTCACACGATCTGAACTATTTTGGTCTCCTTGTAGGTCTACCACATTTTCTCCAGAAGTAAGAAGTGCAAATACAGCACCAATCCATGTGATGGGATTATACCACTTGGCCCGTGCTTTCTTTGGGTTGAGGAGAGATGTAGCCTTCGAGTGTAACTGATTCTGCCATCCTGGTTTCGCTGGCCTTACGATGATCTGAATAGCAGCGCCCTCGCTAGATTTTAACTTCGAGAAGGCATTGGTGATAGAGCTTAAGGGGTCACTCTTAAAGTTCTGGTAGCTTCGAATCGAGCTTGTGAAGTGTTTCATAGGTACAAGCGTACGCGCAGCGACGACAGATTTGTCTGTAAAGATGTCGTAGTCCTCCACTTGGTCGATGATCGTATCTGGATACAGAGAATTTATCTGCTTCTCGACAAAGTGTGAGATCTCTCTAGGGCAGATGATGAAGAAGAGAATCTCATCTTGCAATGCTGCATACTCAAGCGAGAAGAAATGCTGCCCTTGCCAAAGCCTTTTAGTACGGTCTTCGTACATTCCATGAAGAGACTCATAGAGGTGATCCATAACTCCCAAGACCTCTTTGAAGTCCTGTCCAGTAGAAAATCGCTCAGAGTCAGACTCCTTGTCTTCTTTACTCTCTTTTTTTGGAACAAGAATCTGGAGAAAAACCAAGTCCCGCTCACGACGCCAATCTGCCATTAGGCGCATCATATAAAGCAGAACTATGGCTATAGCCACGATTACCCCTATAACGCCAATACTGACAAGAGTGAGATTCATTGAAGATATCATACCATTTTAGCGTAAAAGTACTTATAGAGATAGATAGATTTCACTCCTTAAGCTCAGTAATTGCAAAAAAAGGCAAAAAAGAGTACAATAAAGAGAAATGGAAAAAGGATCTATCATCATCGCCGAAGACGACTCTGTTCTCAGGGAGATCTATTACAAGAAGTTCGCACTGAATGGGTATGATATCCGTACATGTGAAAACGGAGAACAAGCAATTGCAGCTGTAGAAGAAAGGATACCAGATGTTCTTATTTTAGATGTAAACATGCCAGTCATGGACGGTTTCGAAGTACTGAGTAGATTCCCAAAAGAACAACGACCTTTCCCCATCATCATGCTAACAAACTTCGGTTACGATAGTAACCGAAAGCGTGGAGATGAGCTTGGCGCAGATGATTACTTCATCAAAAGCGACATGACTATCCGAAAACTTATGGAGATGGTTCAGTCTCTGATGACTGCAAAGAAGTACTTTAAAAAATAAGGTAGTAGAGCAGGTTACCCAACAGCAACTCTCACATAAGCTGTCACCGTAGCACCATCAAGATACTTCTCGATAGTCATAGATGGATCTTTGACGAAGTCTTGAGAGACAAGAGCGTTTTCTTCACGGTATTTCTTCTCTTTGCCGATCATGATCTTCTCGATGATCTCTGCAGGCTTGCCTTCTGTAGTAAGCTGCTCTGTCCAGATGTCTTTTTCCTTAGCAACCTCTTCTTCTGAAACCTCTTCTGGAGATACGTAGGTAGGGCTCATGGCAGCAGCGTGCATAGCAATATCTTTAGCGATCTCTGTGCTACCACCATCGAGACCAATAACAACACCGATCTTTCCGTTACTATGAACGTAGCTACCGATAGTTCCAGCTTCGACGACGTGCATCTCACCAAGAGAGATATTTTCTCCAAGCTTTTGTACCATTGCACTGATCAGCTCTTCTCCAGCTGCTTTTGCAGCATCCTCACCACCAGTTCGTAGAGCTTCTGCAAGAGATGCTCCAAGACTTCTGAAGTTGTCATCTCGTGCAACGAAGTCAGTTTCACATTGGATGAATACCACACCTGCCTTTCCGTCTGCTTCGTCTATAAACACACTTCCTTCCTTCTGTTCACGATCAGCTTTCTTTGCAGCTTGAGCAATGCCACGCTTACGAAGAAACTCGATTGCTTTCTCTTCGTCACCACCAGCTTCCTCTAGAGCATTCTTGCATTCAAGTATAGATACGCCAGTACGTGAGCGGAGTGAGGAGACGGCAGAAGCGGATACAGTAGTCATAGTGTCAGGGAGTAGGGGGTCGGGAGTAGGATTATTCAAGTACGGGAACTTTTTCCTTGGTAGTCTTTTTTACAGGCTTGCCACCAAGCTGTTCTTGAACAGTTTCTACGATGATTGTGAGTGAGCCAACAGCATCATCATTTGCAGGGATGAAAGCAGTGAAATTACTTGGCTCAGCATTACTATCACAAATCCCGTAGACAGGGATGTGGAGTTTCCTTGCTTCAGCAATAGCAACGTAGTCACGTACTGCATCAAGAACGAATATCGCATCTGGAGGCTTGGTCATACTTGCAACTCCTGAAAGAGCAATGTCGAGCTTTGCAAGTTTCTTACGCATGGAAGTACGCTCTTTCTTTGTGTACTTTTCCACTTCTCCACTTTGAAAAGACTTTTGGAGATCTAGGTAATACTTAAGTCTCTGCTTGATGGTGCTCCAGTTTGTCATAAGACCAGGAATCCACTTTTTCGTTACGGTAGGTTGGTTGAGAGATTCACCAATATTTTCGATCAATGGGATACTCTGTTGCTTTGTCGAAACAAAAAGAATGACTTTTCCTTCTTTTTGCATTTTCTCCAAGGCGTCACATACCACTTCAAGGTGGGCCTTTGTTTGCTCAAGATCAAAGATGTGAACACCTTTGCGAATTCCGTAGAGATAGGGGGCCATACGTGGGTTCCATCTGGTTTTTGGGTGCCCTAGATGGCACGCAGCAGTGAGTAGATCCTTTTCTGAAGGGATAGGCATACTATATGGGGGGAAATCCTTAGTCCGCCCGAATGTACCAATCGGTACGGGCGGGGGCTTCCTTTTAACGTCTTACCACCTGTGTGCGGAGGATACGGATTTGGCACCCTTCGAGTTCCTCAGGGTGACGCTTCGCGTCAGGACCGCAGCGGTCAGTTAAAAGTGCCCATGCTTTATACCTGAAATTGGGCTAGGGGCAAGTATTATCCTATAATTTATATATTGGATTAATTAATAATGTGTATTTCTTAGTTTCTTCCAGTGCTTTGCGATCTCTTCCCGCAAATTAGCTATAGGTACCCTTTTCTGTTCTAGGGTATCTCTATCACGGATAGTAACCGTATCCAGAGCACCTTGCTCATCCTCTTCGCCAAGAGTGCCAAAATCGACGGTGATACAGAGGGGAGTACCTATTTCATCTTGTCTCCTATATCGCTTACCTATAGATCCAGTAACATCAAAATCTGTAACCAAGTTCGTTTGGTCGAGAAGTAATTGGTGCACCTCTTTTGCTTTTGCGATGAGATGCTCTTTCTTACTAAGGGGAAGGATGGCAATATCGATAGGAGCAAGACGCTTATCAAATTTCATAACTGTTCGTGATTCCCCATTTGGAAGTTCTTCTTCTGTGTAGGCTTCAAGTAGGACCATCAATGTCAGTCGAGATAGTCCAAATGTTGGCTCTATAACATGAGGGATATATTTTTCCCCAGAGTCAGGATCTGTGTACTGTAAATCTTGACCACTTTGTTCCATGTGATTTTTTAAGTCGAAGTCCGTTCTATATGCGAGTCCAAATAACTCCTTCCAACCAAATGGTGTATTATATTCGATGTCTACAGTCTTTTTTGAATAGTGCGATAGCTCATCAGCTGTGTGTTCACGTATGCGTAGATTCTTTGCATTAAATCCTATCTCACTTAGCCACTTCTGTTGTTCAGAAAGCCAATACTCAAAATACTCTTCCCATTGGTCTTCCTGTATAAAGTATTCAAATTCCATGAGATCAAACTCCAAAGTGCGGAAGATAAAGTTCCCTGGAGAGATCTCGTTTCGAAAAGCTTTTCCAACTGATGCAATGCCAAATGGTATGCGCTTTCGCATGGTGTCGAGAATATTTTTAAAATTTACGAACATCGCCTGTGCAATCTCCCCGCGAAAGTATACTTCGCGCTGTTTACCTTCTTCAGTAACTCCTAAAGATGTTCTAAACATAAGATTAAATGTTCTAGCATCGGTAAAAGATTTTCTTTTACCACAGTGTGGGCATGCAAGGTTCAATGCTTCCAATATCGTATTGAGTTCATCTAGTGGTTTACCATCTACAGACAAATCTGGATTTGCTTCCTCTATCAAGTGGTCAGCACGAAACCGTTTTTTACATGATGTGCAATCCACCATCGCATCACTAAAATTTTCAACGTGACCGCTCGCCTCCCAGACTTTTGGGTTCATGAGTATCGCTGCATCTATACCAACCATATCCATTCTTTTTTGGACAAATCTCTCCCACCACCAGTCACGGATGTTGTTTTTTAATTCAACGCCTAGAGGGCCATAATCCCAACTATTAGCTAAGCCTCCATAGATATCTGATCCTGGGAAAACAAAGCCTCTGCGTTTGCAGAGAGAGACAATCTGGTCGAGAGATGTAGCTGGCATGGCCCAGACACTAGCAGGGAATCAATACGAGCGCTAGAAAGAAGGTTATGCTATTAAAGTACTACTTTCAAATTATGTCAAAATATGGTATAATTTAAGGAAATGGTAATTGTCTCATTTATTGCATTCTTGGCGGTTAGTCTCATATTCAGTCGTTTATGGCTGGGTATTATAAATGCATCTCTCATTGAGTCTGAAACACTTGAATCCATCGAAAAGAGACAGCCGTATCTTCCATCAGCAAAAGTGATTTTTGGGACAATCTCAGGAACTATAGTACTATTTCTCCTTTCGATTCGTGGATTAGAAGGCGTCGTGCCAGTAGATTCCCCAGCTGCAGTGCTGACCTTGGCAGTGTTCTTTGCGACTCTTGCCCTTGTACTTATTGCAGTAGAACAGCGAGTAAAAGCAGCAAGAGAGTATGTATTCTCATGTATGATTGGCTCTGGTATATCTATAGCTCTCCTGAACTTTGAACGAGCATTATTTTCTGGGTCTGAAGGGAATCCTTTCTTTCTGACGCTTGTTGTTATCGGTGTATTTCTCTCATGGAGATTTCTCTTTGGTCCATGGTCTGCACATGTAAAGGCAACAGTTCTAGGCACGTTTATTTTTTGGCTTGGCCTGCTTATGTTTTGGTCAGATTCCCCAGATGTGCGAATGGCTCGTATACTTGCTACAGCAGTTGCACTTGTGCCTGCAGGCATCTGGTGTGGGTTCTTCCTAAAGTATCACTACCAACGCACAAGCTTGGTACTTCTTATGTTTTTTGCAGGGATGATATCGACTGCTCCTATATTGTTTTATGACAAAATAGTGCGGAGTGGCATCGAATTGCAATTTTTCTTCTTTCGTATAGTTCCAGAAAACTTCAACAGAACGTCTAGTGTGTTTATCGCAGGAGACCTCTTCGGAATAACAGGCGTACGGTCTACGCTCTTGGCGACTCTTGTATCTTTCATGCTAGTTGGTGTGATAGAAGAATGCAGTAAGTTCTGGGTGATGCGACATAGTGGTAAGAAGTTTTACACAAGTATTGACGATGCTATGCAGCTGTCCATCATCGTTGCTATCGGTTTTGCATTCGCTGAAAATATTCTGAATCCAACGTACTTTATGAGCTTTGTACGTGAGTACCTCATGGGTTCTTCTCCAGATTGGGGTGCATTTATCGGAAACGTAATGGGGCGTGCCATACTCACAAATATGGTGCACATTGTTTCTACTGGTGTGATCGGGTACTTCTTTGGACTTGCTCTATTTGCACGACCATATATTCGCGATAAGCATGCAGCAGGAAAAGTGCTTTGGGTCTCAGATGGACTTCATGCATTCTTTGGATTCCCTCGTAAGGCAGTATTTCGCATGCAGATGATCTTCATAGGAGTAGCATCGGGAGTTGTACTTCATGGCATGTTTAACTTCCTCGTCACATTCCCAGATATCATCCCAGGTAATCCGCATACACTAGCAGACCTTTTCAATCTATCTACATCATCTCCATTACACTATATCCCTCTACTTATGATCCCATCATTATTCTATGTCGTTGGGGGGTTCTGGCTTTTGACGGAGATCTTCTACCAAAAAGATAATATGAAAGAGAGGGGACACCTCATTACTACAGATTCATTTGTGACAGTTATGTCGTAAGAAAATTAAAAACCTATATCTCGATTTCATGTAAATGTACAAGATAGCAAGATACAATAAATCCTACGCTACACATCTAAATACCTAAAATCCATTTGTATCTTGTATCTTCTAATCTCGCATCTTTCCTAGTTGTGTCTTTAGTTTTAGCGTAATGCAGGTTAGAATAAACAAGCTTCACCCCATTTCTATGTTCAAAACTTTTCGTATAATTGCTCTAACACAGGTCTTCACGCTTTGCATGGCACTGCTTCCTATAACACAAGCCCATGCAGCAAGTGACCCATTGCGAACTGCTGATGGAGCTGTTGTGACACGGGGTGACTTTATTCGAGGCGCTGTTCAGGTGCTCAATATCTCTACAAATGATGAAAAGACAGTATTGCCATACATGAGAGTCGCAAGTGCACTTACTCCCTTTGTTATAGCCGCTCATAAAAAAGGGGCACTCAAAGTATTTGGAGATGATCTTCTTCTCGCACAAGGTATAACAAGAGGGGATGCTCTTTTTGTCGTAGCAAAACTTGGAGGATTTCGCTCGATGCAAACGAAGACAGACTATACAGATGTTCCATCTGGTTCCGATCTTGAAAACGCAGTTGCTATGGCTATAGAAAATAATTGGATGGCACCAGTACGTGACAACATCTTTGGAGCAAGACGCATGTTGATTGGCAAAGATGCCAATTTGCTCCTACGAAAAGTACGTGGTGATGATGTTCCAACTTTTGAACCTCAAACAGAAGATATGATCGAATCGGCACCAAAGATCCGTTACAACATCCAGACGCAACCTCGCGCAAGCACTCCACTACCAAAGTCTCAGATTCTCGAGGCTTTGTGGGAACTTATCAATAAAGAGTACCTCTATGAAGATCGTATCGATCCAGACAACGCAGCTTACGCTGCAGCTGAGGCAATTATGAAAACACTTGATGACCCATACACAACATTTATGCGTCCTGTAACATCACGCAACTTCCAGTCACAGATACGTGGTGAGATCTCTGGTATTGGTGCTCAGGTAGAACAGAAAGATGGTTACCTAACTATCGTTGCTCCTATAACTGGTTCGCCCGCTGAAGATGCCGGTCTTCTCCCAGGAGATCGTGTGCTCGAAGTTGACGGTGTGGACTTGGTACCACTGGGTTTCCTAGATGCCGTGGAACATGTACGTGGAAAGCGCGGTTCTACTGCGAAGCTTCTTATCTGGCGCAATGGTTCAGAACTTACAGTAAACGTGAAGCGCGATACAATCTCTGTTCCAGAGATCATCATTACATGGAATGGTAATGTCGCTATCGTAAAACTTGTACAGTTTGGCCGTTTAACAGAAACAGAACTGCGAGGACAGGTAGCTGCTATAAATACAAAGGGTGCAAAGGGTCTCATATTAGATCTGCGTAATAACCCTGGTGGCCTACTCGATGCAGCTAGTGTTGTCATGAGTAACTTCGTTCCGAAGGGGACAAGTGTTGCACGTATTCTTTCACGACTCGTTACGCGAACAGAGAAAACAACTGAGGACCCAACACTGGATGCTTCTGTACCTATGGTTGTTCTGATCAATGGAGGATCAGCTAGTGCATCTGAGATCGTTGCTGGGTCACTGCAAGATGCAAAACGCGCTATCATCCTTGGGCAGAGGAGCTTCGGAAAGGGTACGGTACAGCAAGTGATTCAGTTTAACGATCAGTCTGCTTTTAAGATGACCATAGCAGAGTGGCTCACACCAGATGGACGTAAGATCAATGGTGATGGCGTCCACCCAGATATCGAAATCCTCGAGGGTGATCGTGATGAACAGCTTAGTCGTGCGCTTGAGCTCTTACGTTAAATGTTTCCGAGGGTTCCTACGTTTCCTAGGTATAAAAGTCTAGATACAATCAAAGATGCAGAAAACCTAGTAAGCATAGAAAAGCTCTATACAGAACCTGACGCATTATTACATGTTGCTGTAAAACTGCTTCTTTCGGTTGATGGCACGGTACTCTTCTCGTTTTAAAGCGCTGTTACGTACAAGGCGAGTATTTGGTTTCTTCTTGAGTGTTTTACGTGAACGAAGCAGCTTCATAAGACCTGTTTTCTGCACCTGACGCTTGAAGCGCTGCTGCAGACCATCGTTACTTTCGTTGCCTTTCTTGTGTGCGTGAATCGCCATCGTGGTGAATCCTAGGGAAGTGGTGAAGATTATGCAAGATAACTAAAATCTTTTTTAGGCCAGCAAGGCAGCGGGACACAGGGCACAAAACGCGAAAGGTGCAAAACGTAACCCAAAACAAAAAAACAAACCCTATTCGCCGTTGCTTCGCTAACCAGAAGTAAGTACACTCCTTTCCGATATGCCAAAGAACTCTGATTACGGCGCAGAACAGATCCAGGTATTAGAGGGTCTCGAGCCCGTTCGTAAGCGGCCTGGAATGTACATTGGATCCACTGATACACGTGGATTGCACCACCTTGTCTATGAGATCGTAGATAATGCCATCGATGAAGCGATGGCAGGGCACTGCGACACAGTACTTGTTACGATGAATGACAACGGCTCTATAACTGTAGAAGACAATGGGCGAGGTATTCCTGTAGATATTCACCCTAAAAAGAAGAAGCCTGCTCTTGAGATCGTACTCACCACGCTGCATGCTGGTGGAAAGTTTGGCGGTGATGATAGTGGATATAAAGTATCTGGAGGTCTGCACGGAGTTGGTTCTTCTGTCGTAAATGCATTAAGCACACACATGAAGGCAGAGGTATTTCGTGATGGAAAGGTCTACATGCAAGAGTACAAAAAAGGAATCACTGTCGGACCGATGACCGTAATCGGCGAGACAAAAAAAACAGGTACTCGTATAACATTTACACCAGACGATACAATATTTGACACTACACAATTCTTGCTCGATACGCTCTTAACACGTTTCCGTCAGCAAGCGTACCTTACGCGCGGTGTGACTATTGGTATCATGGACGACCGAAAAGAACGAACAGAAGAGGATATTAACCATCCACGCCTCTACAGGTTCCGTTTCGAAGGTGGTATCTCTGCGTACGTACGTCACTTGAACGAATCAAAGGAGTCTATCGGAAGGCCAATCTGGTTCGAAAAAGAGACACAGGATGGTTTTGTAGAGGTATCTCTCCAGTACACACAGGCTTTTGCAGAGAATGTAGTAAGCTTCGCAAACAACATTCATACTGGAGAAGGTGGTCACCACCTTACAGGTTTCAAAGCTGCGCTAACGCGAACGATCAATGCATACGCACGTTCACAGAGTCTTATAAAAGAAAAAGAGGACAACCTCACTGCAGATGACGTTCGCGAAGGTTTGACTGCTGTCATTTCCGTCCGACTTAGAGAACCACAGTTTGAAGGACAGACAAAGTCTAAACTGGGAAATGCAGAGATGAAGACTGCAGTAGAGACTGTTGTAAATGAGAAGCTTGCAGAGTATCTCGAAGAGCATCCATCCGAAGCCAAAGATATCATTAGTAAATGTTCACTTGCAGCACGTGCTAGACTTGCTGCCCGTGCAGCTCGCGATAGCGTCATCCGAAAAGGTGCACTAGAAGGTATGACCTTGCCAGGAAAGCTAGCCGACTGCAGTAGTCGCAATCCTGCAGATTGTGAACTCTTCATTGTTGAGGGAGACAGTGCTGGCGGTAGCGCAAAACAAGGACGTAACCGTGAGTTCCAAGCTATCCTGCCTCTTCGTGGAAAGATCTTAAACGTTGAACAGGCTCGTCTCGACAGAATGCTAGGTAACAATGAAGTAAAGTCACTCATCATTGCGATGGGCGTTGGTATCGGTGAGGCAATAGATTATTCTAGACTGCGTTACGATCGTATCGTCATCATGACTGACGCTGATGTAGATGGAGCGCACATCCGTACACTTCTTTTAACACTTTTCTTTAGGTACTTTCCAGAGCTCATTACTGGAGGCCACTTGTACATCGCTAAGCCACCGCTCTACAGAGTATCGAAAGGAAAAGATATGCGGTACGCATTTGATGAAGAAGAAAAAGAATCTATATTTAAAGAGTGGGGAATAGTGGCAGAGGAGCTTGAAGAGATAGAAGAAGAATCAGAAGAAGAAGAAGAAGAGCTCGATGAAGAAGCAAAGGCGAAAGAAAAAGCAAAGCCAAAGGTAGCAAAAGTAAACGTCCAGCGATACAAAGGACTTGGTGAGATGAACGCAGACCAGCTCTGGGACACAACTATGGACCCAGACAATCGCATCATGATGCATGTAACTATGGAAGATGCAGAACGTGCAGATGCAGTCTTTAGCACACTGATGGGTACCGAGGTTCCTCCCCGAAGAAAGTTCATCCAAACCCACGCAAAAACAGTGAAGAATTTAGACATCTAAACGTGATCCACATCTGTGAAGGGTGCTGAGCCTGACGAAGTACCCACGCAAAAACAGTGAAGAATTTAGATATCTGATTGAAAAAACTGAAAATCGCAAAAAGCAACTTGCAATAAAACTTCAAGTATCAAATGCCAATATCTTTGGAGAAAAGTTTGGATATAAAGAATCTACCAGATCTACATATACCTAAGCAGGGCACCCCTCCCTTTCATTCTCCCCGCTCATCGACTCCGCTCAGTATAAAAAATTCCAAATCCTAAACAGGTGCCAGGCTCGTTTGCAGCATATGAAAGAGCCCGATCATAATAATGATCGGGTCTAAATGCGCGAGCTTCCTTACGAAAGCTGCTAGTCCTCTGTTTCGTTTTCCAGTGGGTCTTTAATGCAGTTGAGTTTCAACTGCTCAAGGGTTTCAATGACCCAAATGCACACGAGTCCCCAGAGCAACTTGCAACACGGAATGACCCATATTGCTTGCACCAGATCTAAGTAATCTAGGCTAAAGTAGCCTAGAGCCCATATAAATCCGATAGAAAGAATGTAGATTGTAATTTGATTTTTCAACTCATTTTTCTTTCAAAGTGGAGTAAGGAACAGCGAACTGGCGGCAGTTAAAGGCTTTTTATACCTTTTGTCAAAAAAACCCGCTCGAAACTAATCGAACGGGGTTAAGGCTTCTCACTGTGTTGTCCTTTTTCGGCGATCGCCCATATAAATATGGACATCGGTAGCGACATCGCGAGTGCGGCAGTGCCAAGTGCAGAACCGAACACAAGTCCGATACAAACAGCTACGACTACTCCTGCGGATAGGTAGATACGTAGTCTTCTCATGACTTCATCCTTTCAAGCGGATTTTTTCATAGCGGATCTCCAAAAAAGGTGATGGAAAAAGACCAGTGAGGGGGGGGTATATCAAAGACTTCAGTCTTCATCCACTCCATCGGCCATGTGGTCTTTGAGTGTGTAGGTATCGAGGTTTTCTGCACCAAGGTGCTTGATGATCAAAGGTACTGCTTGCTCTATTTTGATCTGCTTCTGCTTTCCAGCAACCATATCACGTAAGATTATAGTCCCTTCTTTTACTTCCATCTGACCGAGGAGCAACGTGTACCGTGCACCAAACTTATCTGCAAGACGCATCTGACTTTTGAGGCTTGCTTCACCAAGTGCACCAAGTGTGTGCACTCCAAGATCGCGTAGTTGAGAGATCAGCTGCAGACACATCTTCTTTGCATCTGGTCCTAGCTGTGCAACGAACACATCTATCTGGTCTTTGTTTGGTGCTTGTACACCTGCCTGCTTCATCTGCCAGACGATACGCTCCATACCACATGCAAACCCGATACCGGGGGTTGGATTTCCACCAAGGAGTTCGATGAGTGGGTCGTACCGACCACCACCACCGACTGCATTCTGTGCGCCTGTTTCATTATCCCAGTATTCAAATACGGTCTGTGTGTAGTAGTCGAGTCCACGGACAAGCCCTGGATTTTCTACGTAATTGATCTCGAGAACATCGAGATACTCTTTCAGAGTCTCGTGAAACGCAATACTATCCTCATCTAAGAACTGACTGAGAGTTGGAGCACTCTTGAGTAAGATCTGTGTGTCTTCTTCTTTGGAGTCGAGTAGACGAAGAGGATTTGATTCTAGTCTTGAACGATCTATATCTGGAAGGTTGCGCTCTTTGCCGATGAAGTAATCCTTCAGCGCAGCGATGTATTCACTACGATTTTCAGCAGTACCAATGTTATTGAGCTGCAAGGTGAGACGATCGAGTATGCGGAGGTCTGAGAGGATCTTGCTCAGTACGTGGATCAGCTGTGCATCTATACTTGCATCTCTGAGACCAATAACTTCGAAGTCGAACTGGTTAAACTGTCGGTACCGTCCTTTTTGTGGTCTGTCGTGTCGGAAGCAAGGTCCAATAGCGTAGAGCTCCACAGGGAGGGGGAGTTGCTGCATGCCGTGTTCCACGAAGCTTCGACAGATACCTGCTGTAAATTCTGGTCGCAATGCGTACTCTGGGTCTTCTGCCTTTTGCTTGGATGAGACCATAAAGAGCTCCTTTTCTACGATATCTGTATGCGCGCCGATACCACGCTCAAATATGTCCTTACTTTCAAATATAGGAGTCTCTATACGTTTATAACCTGCCTGACGTGCCCTGTGGCGTACTGCCTTCTTAATGTACGTCATATACTGTTGATCCTCTGGGAGGAGGTCATGCGTGCCTTTCGGTGTTCGGAATGAGGGTTGTGACATAGAATCTTAGTAGTATCTATAGTTTCAGAGGAGATCGACCATATATACGTTGTATTACACTAAAACGCGAAAAATAGTGTACCTGAGACTTCTCATCTTGGGAAGTCTCGTTTTGGGCAATAAAAGTGGAGATTTATGGCTTATTATAGACGTTAGTCGTTGACGAAGACAATTGAAGTGATAGAGTCTTGCCATGCCAGAATCACCAACACAGGAACCGGTATTTTCTGCAAAAAAGAGGGCATTCTATGATCCTATTATTAAAGAGCGCATGGAGCGACATGTCATCTTTCCTGAGGATGCTGAAATCGCAGAAAAGGGGGCTTCGCATGTAGATATAGAGACAATAACCTATGTCGCTCAGCTAGAGCGCGTCGTAGACGGATATTTGGCAGAAACAGGCAGTGCAGCATCGCAGGTAGCAATGTTTGTAGATGAGCTACCACAAACTAAGCAAATTCGTGAAGAGGTATATGATAATGAAAAAATTCTTGCAGAAGTATCTGCTATGCATGCAGTGGCACAGTTACGAGCAACTCATACTTTTTTACTGTCCCGACTAGAGGGTGAAATTGACATAAAAAAAGCCGCAGACTCATACAGAAAAGACACTGGGGGCAGTGGTACAGATCTGCGTAGTGCAGCAGAGCCATCTCCTCAGGATGGATTGGATCAAGCATTGCGCGATCAAGAAATTAAAGATCTTACACGCGATTTTGAGATAAAACGTGACCAGGCCTCTCAGCCTGACTATATTTCGGAAGATGAAGTCACACAGAGTGCGCGTGGAGAGGATGCAGATGAATTTGTAGGGCTGACACCAAATAAGTGTTTCGATATAGCAAAGAAGAGGTTATTTAGCGGCATTATGCGTTCCTGTAGACAGAGAATTGCAGGACTACAACTCGATCTATTGGCAGGGGGTGTTATGGAAAGTAAAGAGGATTTACAGCTTTCAGATGAGATAGCCAAAATGGCTGATGCTTTTACGTACAAAGGAGATGAAGGAATGTCTGACAGAAAACTTTGATAGTGATGTATTCTCTTGAATTCGGTGGATTTGTGTATACTATGGGCAGGCTATTTCATTATGGCGAGAGTAGCTCAGTTGGTTAGAGCGTCCGGTTGTGGTCC
>JAQBVR010000013.1 GCA_027623015.1 bacterium
GACCATGAGCGTGGAAGTGGCCCGAGCGCCGCAGCGCGAGGACCATGAGCGTAGTCGAATGGTGCCGAAGAGAGGACTCGAACCTCCACGGGGGGATGCCCCACTGGTTCCTAAGACCAGCGCGTCTACCATTCCGCCACTTCGGCACTATTGCAATTATACAACAGAATGTGACAATAACAGAGTTATTTACCCGTCCGTAGTCCTCAGACGTAGGCGGGCCGCCACTTCGGCACTATTGCCGCCATAGTGTAACTGAATCTTGCCTCAGAATAGAAAAAATAAGCCTTTTTCGCTATTCGAAGCCAAGAATACGTATACTGAGCTGCTATGTTTCGGTATCTCATAGCATCAGTGGCAATCGGGTTCCTTATGCCTGTGGAAACCCTCCATCCGTCTTATTCAGAAATAGACATACTCCGCAATGAAGTTATTGCGCACACAAACATAGAACGGATGATCTATAATCTTCCTCCTCTAGAGCGTAGCCAACTGCTCACAGTAGCTGCTCAGAAGCATGCTGAGGATATGGCAAACCATAACTTCTATGCCCCACAACAACCTCTCTGACCAGACGCCTCTCGACCGCATGCAAGATACTGGCTACCCACCAATTGCCAATAGAACATACACAGCACTCATCGCGGAAAACATCGCCAAGGGCCAGAATAGCCCGTGGACAGTTGTCTCCGCATGGATGGATAGCCCTGCACACAGAACAAACATCCTTTCATCAGATCTCAAAGAGATAGGTATCGGGATATCAGGAGACATCTGGGTGCAGAACTTTGGTGGGGTGAGGATGGTAGAGTAAGGCTTACCCTGTATCGTCATCTGTTTTCTCTCCCAATCCTGTATAGGTAGAACCACGACGCTCTAATTCTTTCTGGATCATTTGGTATTCCTTGCTTGCATGATTGAGGGCAGCACCTGCATCTTTGACAAGTCCTTCGAGCTTCGCAAGAGGAATAACAGACAGTTGCACTACATTATTTCCAATGGTTACTACACCGTCCCATGAATCGATAAGGGCATTCATAGATCCATCGCCAATAGCTACACTAAGTGCAAGACCCATCTTTCCTGTATCAACAACTCCATCAGTTACCCAATCTACTTCACTAAGGAATGAATCTACTTGTTCACCAGTCCACTGCTGCGCTGATGCGATAGCATCACCTGTCCACACAAATCCTGGAGTCATAAAGTCAGCTAGAGTATTGACCGATGCGTCGTATACACCTTCAGCCCCTTCTTTGACTATAAATCCAATAGCAGTAGCAGCGCTTAGTACCATCTTACCTTGCTCTACTTGAAGACGAACATATTCCTGACCTGCGTCTGTTGCCATGTCCACAATCTTACCTCCAATCTTCTGGTAGTGATCTACTTCCGCAAGCATTTTGTTTAAGCCCTTCTCTCCCAAGATAGATGCAGCAACAGCTAGGTTCACTGTGCCATCTCGCCACAGACCAGCTTTTTTTGCTGCAGCCTCCCACTGCTCTCCTCCCCATTCCAAAGATGCAGCGATAGCTTCTTCGCCCCACTCCATGCCTGGCTGAATAAGAACTGCAATAGAATCAACTGTTGCATCAAGCGCATCATCTGCTACTTCTGCAACGTAGAGACCGAGACCGACTGCTGTATTGATGGTTGCTGTTGTGTTATCTGCAAGGAATGTTGCAGCAGTCTGCGCATTTTTCAGCTGGGTTGCTAGATACTTTTGTCCTTCTGCGTTTGCAATATCTACAATCTCTCCTCCTACCTTAACGTAATGATCCACCTCTTGAGTCATCTTATTGAGAGCAGCCTCTCCCATCTTAGCTCCTGCAATTGTAAGTATAACAGCGCCATCTCGCCACAGACCAGCTTCTTTTGCTGCAGCCTCCCACTGCCCTCCTCCCCATTTCAAAGATGCAGCGATAGCTTTGTTGCCCCACTCCATGCCTGGCTGAATAAGATCTGCAATAGAATCAACTGTTGCATCAAGCGCATCACCTGCTACATCTGTAACGTAGAGACCGAGACCAACCACAGTATTCATAGCTGCAGTACCCTTCTTCGCAAAGTCTGCCGCAAGGATTGTTCCTTCTTTGATTCGTGCTGCTACGTATGCCTTTCCTGCAGTTGTAGCTAAGTCGATCAATACACCTCCTTCTTCAACAAGATAGTCTGTTCCATCGGAAAGCAACTGCATTCCTTCCGCACCTAGCGCAAGTGTCAGTGCAGCTGTGTCCACTAATCCATCAACAACATAATTACCGTAGAACTCTGCCCCCTCAACAAATGCATCCCACTGCGGACCACTCCATTCACCTAGTGCAGCTAACTGCTCGGAGCCCATCTCCCATCCATCTACAGCAAGATCAGCTAGTAACAATGCGGGAGTAAGTGCCAATCCCGCTGCAGCTTCTACTGCTTTAATAGGAGCAGATGTAATAGCTTCTGCTATTGCTAGATTAGCATCGAGATCTCTAAGGCTTTCTCCGATTTTTGCATAGTCAGTGTCTTTCACCATGCCTCGAATACCTTCAACTAGCTTCACACCATCTTTGATATCTTGCATGCGCTCTTCACCAGTCTTTGTATTGTCTGTATCATTTACGATCGCTCGAACTTGATCTCGTGCACTGACAATCTTTGACATAGCATTTTGAGCACTTTCAAGTGATGCTTTTTCGGAAGCAAGTGTGCTTTTTAGCCTAGATCTCAGGCCCATATTAAATGGATTTAAGTAACTTACACCGCCTATATTATCGATTTCTTCCTGTGTACCTTTCACATGAGCACGGTACATATCGACACGGCGTTGGATAGAACCAACAGCTTGATCCATACTTGCAGAAAGCCCCTCTTTCGCAAGGTTTATCTGCTTGATGAATTCCGCTGAAAGCTCAACCGACTTCGGCGTTGCTTCTGGAGGCTTGTCTGTATTTTCTGGTGGCACACTGAACTGTCCGCCTGGCTCCTCTTTATTCTCAGGAGTTTTGTCATCTGGCTTCTCTGGATCCTTTGGAGTTTTGTCATCTGGCTTCTCTGGATCCTTTGGAGTTTTGTCATCTGGCTTCTCTGAAGCCTTTGGCAACACTACCTTAATCATCTCTGTAATCTTCGCCAACTTGTCCGCATTCTCTGGCTTACGTAAATCAGTGATAGCTTTCTGAATTCCCTCAGCAGTGATGTACTGTGTACCTTCTGGAAAGAGCTCATGAAGAATTCCTTTCTTCGCACCAAGCTTAAGCACCGTCGTACTAGTCCCATCGATATTCAGCTGGTCTGGTGTAAACTCTCCGAGTGCTTCACGAAGACCGTCGATATTTATACCGGGGAACGCAGCCTCTAGTGCTGTAAGTGCGGTACCAACTGCACCGTCTATAGCTTCTTTCGCCGCACCCTGCTCTTTATCGGTCAAAACAGAATCTCCTTCACCTGCACTTTCAAGCGCAACAATCTTCTTCTCGTCTCCTTCGATGTCCTTCGCAAGTGCTTTTCGCTCTTCTTTGAGTGTAGCAAGTGCAGTCTCTGCTTCTGTAATTTTTGTTGTGAGGGCATTGAGTTCTGTCTCTGCTTTTGCAAGATCTTCTCCAATGAGTCCCCCTACCTCAATCTTAGTCTGCAGTTCAGCCTGCTGTGTTTTCAGGTCATCAAGAGCGCCTTCCTGTGTCTTGATCTGCTTATCCATGCCATCAAGATTTTTCTTTTTAGCATCAACCCCTTCTTTAAGAGCTGCTGCTTGTTCTTTTGGATTCTCAGATACCTTGTCTCCCGAGCCTTCAGATGAATCTTCATCATCAGTACTCTGAGCTAATCCTTCTACCCCAAGAGCAGAAAGTATCTGTTCAAATAGTTTTACGAGCAACTCACTAAGGTGATTGAGTGTCTCATTTAGCTGTGGGGAAAGTTCTGACTTTTCAGAGCCTCCTTCCACACCCGATAGCCTATCGTACTCTGTATGAAGCTTATCCCAAACTTCATACTCTGCCTTTGAGTAATTGACAGCATCTGCCATTATAAAAGTAATAGCTGCTGGAGACATGGCATCATGAATCGCAATGAGTTTTTTTGGATCTGTTTCCACAACTCCTTGGAAATACAAACGTATATCCTCAGGACTTAGTTGTGATAATTTGTTTGCAATCCTAGGGCCAGCCTTATCATATATTTCTCTCTCCGCTGGAGTAAGAACTTTGTAAGAATCTGCAAGTGCTTGTGCCTGCTTAGGGTCCATACCTTCGATGACCTTCATCACGACCTCTCTCTGCTCTGGAGTCATACTATCGTAACGACTGCCAAAGTGCTCTTTCATTTCTTTTACAGCAGGAGACTCTGCAGTCTTCTCAGATGACTCTGAGCCTCCTTCTTTGGAGCTTTCATCTGGCGTGTCTGTAGAACTACCTTCCTCTTCTCCATCGAATATATATGCGTCAGTTGAATCTGCTACTGTTGAGTCATCTGGAGTCTTAGGAATAGGCGCAGTCGCTCTATCAAGAACATCTGTAGATTCTGGTACTGGCTCGTCAGTACTTGAAACTGGAGGTAGTATTATTCCTGGAGGTGAAGCTGTTGTTTCTACCGTAAGACCAGCAAGCTTCTTGTCTGCTGAAGCAGGTGGCTTCATCGACTGTAACTCTTCATAGTGGATAGCGCGCTCAGGATCAGTAGCCATTTCAGGCGGCTCACCAGCAAGCAACTGTGCATCGCTTGCATCTTCTGCCATACTCCTGAAAAGATCCTGCACTTTCCCGGCACCATTTTTAATGGTCTGAATACCGGAATCCATAGCATCACTAAGCGGCTTTAGAGCTGCAATAATTTGTTCCTTGGTGG
Organism: bacterium; assembly: GCA_027623015.1. Classification (GTDB taxonomy): domain Bacteria; phylum Patescibacteriota; class Gracilibacteria; order Peribacterales; family Peribacteraceae; genus JAQBVR01. Next base: position 4,828 of record JAQBVR010000013.1, read on the forward strand.
TCACCATTAGTTTATCTCCTGCTTCTTTCGTGGCTTTATCAGCATCTTCAGAAGTTTTAATATCTTTGAGCATATCAGCAACATCATTATTTATATTCGGATCAATTGCAGCCACAACATCCTCATCAGTGAATTCAACTTCAGGCATTTGTGGCGTGTCATCACTTGGTGTTTCGGAAGACATAAACAGTAGTCTTTTCTCTGCCTTCATAAGGAACATCTCCACCACTAAGCGACATGAATAGAAGCCTCTTCTCTGCCTCTGTGTGTTTGTTGTGCTTCATGTTACGAATGGGAAGGTGGATCTGCAGTTTCAAATGCACTTTCAAGATTAGACATCTGTCCGGCATCCTCCTCTCTGCTACCCAGCTCTGCTTTTTCAAATGCATCTTTACGCTCCTCAGTCACCGCGTCACCAAGCTTGGCGATCCACTCCTGAAATGCTTTGTCGTATGCTGTAAACGCGGCTTTGTATTTCTGCATGCGTGCCTTGCGATCTTCTGCAGATTCGTCTTTGTACTTCTCCGTAAGTGCCGACAAGTTGGATGATAAAAGTTCAGGTTCTATCTTTCCCATAATCGCATCGTAAATAACTTCCTTTGCAGGAATCATTTTCTGAAGTTCTGGATGTAAGTCCGCTAGAGGATCTTTGGCAGTTACACTGTCGTCAGACATAGAGAAATAAGAATGTAGATATTTGTTTGTATCGAGATATTGTACCAAAAATACGAATAAATGGCAATTATCCAAAAAGACAACTACGACTTTGTCGCTAACTATAGGCAAAATCCAATTACGACTCAGAAGACTTTTCCTGTGGCAACAGTGCTTCTCCCTCCTTTGTGGAACTATCGATAACGTTTTTTCCATTACGATAAAGAAAATCTACTCTATCAATCATGGCATCAAAGAGCTTTGGCCCCATGGCAAGTGTGAGCTTTTGACTATCTAATACACCTGCTTGTCCGTAGCGCAAAGACAACTCCATACGATCTACTGCACGCTTCCACTGGTCAGCACTCCACGTCATCGCAGACGCCCTATCTTCTTCGGACCATATGCCACCTTCACGATACTTTTTACCAAGGGTCTCAGCTTCTCTGAAGAGCTTGAGCGCGTCTTCTCGCGAAAGTAATCCAAGTACAAGCCCCTCTTCTACAGATGTATCTCCTGTCCACAAACCCTTCTCGATAATCTGCGCGCCTGCATCTGTCTGACCATCGATGATACCGTTATTTTTATCCACCAAATATATAGATCGCTTTACCATTCGCTCAACTAATTCGGGTCCCATATCTGCAAGCAGTGTCACTATATCCACCTGTCCATTTCTTGTGTATTTCTTCGAAAATCCCCCTACCTTTAGTGCACTATCCCATTCGCCCATAGTCCAATGCATAGCTACAGCACGAAGTTCATCTGTCCAACCAGCTCCAGAAAAGACTTGTGCGCCTGTGGCCTCTGCAACAGCTATACGCCTATCCATCTCTTCTTGCGTCATCAGGTCTGCACGAACAAGGGGTGCTAAACGCGCGTTACCCTCAGCAAGAGCGTCCATCACAAATTTACGACCGTCTAGCCTTGCAATATCTATGATATATGGGCGGATCTCTATGAGAACTTTTGATCGATCCACCATATGGTTAAACAACTTTGGCCCAAGTACTTTATGAAGGGCACGAATATCAACAATACCTTTTTCTACAAATACATCAAACTGTGGCGTATCGATAAAGGCATCCCATTGTTCATTGATCCAACTGTACGCTTCAGCGCGTTCTACATCACCCCATGTACTGTCGGGTAAAAGATGTGTTGCAGCAAATGCAACAGCAACTTTGTACATGGCTATTCCCTCTTCTTTTGTATACGCCCCACATGCAATAGCCACTGCAAGAGTCACATCTCCACTTACCAACGCCTTGTCGACCATCTTCTGACCAGCAACGGTATCTGCATCGATAATCTTGCCATCAATATGAATCAAATTAGTTGCCCTATTTACCATCCTATCGAACAATTGTTTTGGCATATACTTCAGCAATTTCTCGGAATTCAGTATACCGCCTTTTGAATACGTATCTGAAAATCCAATGTACTTCATCCCTTCGTGCCACTCATCTGGCGACCAATGCATCGCCGCAAAAAGGTTTCGTTCATCCCAGTCTCGCTTTGGTCGTAGACACATGTCTGATGCAGTCATCGCATCTTGAATACGATCATCTGCCTCATTTCCTGAAACAACACCTGCATGGACACAAGTCATCAGTGAGATGTTTCCCTCATAAAGTTCATCAGTTAGTATGTGCTTTCCTTCTTCTGTATCACTAGAAATCAACTTCTTGCCAACTTGCACGATATGCTTAGCATGATCTAACAAGAGAAGGTAATTGGCCGTCCCAATACTTGCCACAAGGGCATCGATGTTGACGACGCCTCCCGATGTATAGTTGTTGATAAATGCAGTGCTAGATACAAACGCATTCCACTGCTCTGCAGTCCAATGCTCAGCAACGCCGTCGGCAAAAGGATTTTCAGCCATATCGCTTTATTATACACGAAATTAGCTTTGGTTTCCATTGCTTTCATTTTGAGAGGTGCTCAACGTACTCGATGTGCTAGAAGCAATGACGATACACCTCGAAAGCCTCGAGTACGTCTAATCCTTCTTTTTCCTCTTCGCTTCCAAAGCTGCAACCTGCCTCTTAAGCTCTCCCAACCAATGCTCATCTATGAGACCAGATTTTTTAACCAATTGTGATTCGCGAATGCGAAGATTTGATCCACTAATCCTCCACTGGGGATTTATACTAAGAATTTGCATGATCTCATTTGCTGTTACACGCCCTGCAAGAGTCATCACGATTTCACGCTCACCAACTACATGCTCTTCCATCTTAATGCGCTGCACTCCCACCCGTCGACAGACGAGTTTTAGCTCTAAGACAGCAAAGAGATTTCGCACTTGTGGTGGTAAATCCCCAAACTCTTCCCGCAAATCATCTCCAAACTCTGAAAGAATTTCTATAGTACCACTTCCAGCAAGCTTCTGATACACGGAGATCTTCTCTTGCTCATCAGGAATGTAATATGATGGTATCAATGCCTCAGTCGGAAGAAGAATCTCTACAGTAATCTCCTCTGCAGATCCCTTCTGCCCTGTCTTCATCTCCTCTACAGCATGTTTCAACATACGCAAGTAATGACTTACACCGACAGTCTGCATGGAGCCCGATTGGCTAGAGCCAAGAATCTCACCAGCGCCACGTATCTCCAAGTCTCGCATGGCAACTTGGAACCCACTACCAAGTTCACATGCCTCCACAATGGCCCGCAAACGCTTGCGCGCGTCGTCTTTAAGCCTCTGACTATGGTAGAGGAAGTATGCGAATGCTTGGAGCTTACTGCGCCCTACACGACCACGAAGTTGGTACAACTGTGACAGTCCAAATTTCTCTGCCTCATTAACAATAAGTGTATTCGCTCTTGGTAGGTCGATCCCATTTTCAATGATGGTAGAACTCACCAAGATATTACATTCACCACTTTTAAAGGTAACGATTCTCTTCTCGAGTTCATCTGGCTTGAGCTGCCCATGACCCACAACTATCCTCCCTTTGGGAATCATTTTCGACAACTTCGCTGCAAAGGCATCTATAGTTTCTACACGATTATGTAATACAAACACCTGCCCATCACGATCCAACTCATTCATGATAGCTGTACACATCAGTGTGTCGCTATACTTGCGAACCTCTGTGATGATAGGAAGTCGACCTGGTGGAGGCGTGGTAATCGTTGTGATATCACGGAGTTTATGAAGTCCTAGATTTAAAGTACGGGGTATAGGTGTAGCAGTGAGTGTAAGAAAATCTACTGATGCACGCATGTCTTTAAGGCTTTCTTTTTGCTTCACACCGAAGCGTTGCTCCTCATCTACTATCACCAGTCCTAGATTTAAAAAATCAACATCTTTCTGAAGAAGTCTATGTGTTCCGATAACAATATCCACCTCACCTTTGCGTAATTTTTCCAATATTATTCGCTGCTGCTTCGGAGTTCGAAATCGCGACAGCATCTCTACACGAACAGGAAATTTCTCCATACGTTCTGAAAAGTTGTGAAAGTGTTGATCAACAAGAATGGTAATTGGAGCAATAACGGCAACTTGCTTACCAGATTGCACTGCTTTAAACGCCGCTCGCATTGCTACTTCAGTTTTCCCAAAACCAACATCTCCGCAGATAAGCCGATCCATCGGGTGGTCATCTTCCATATCCATTTTAATATCTTGAATAGCTTTCAACTGGCCAGGGGTCTCCACATAAGGAAATCCTTCTTCAAACTTCTTCTGATCTTTATTATCATCATCATAGGCAAATCCCTTCGCACTAGCGCGCTTGGCATAGAGCTGTAGAAGCTCTTTAGCGACCTTATCTGTTTCCTCTTTCATTTTTGCAGTGATCTTCTTCCACTCCATTGTGCCAAGTCGTGTCAATGTTGGCTCATTACCCTCTTCATGAACAAATTTACTAAGCTTATCTGCTTGGTCTACAGGGATAAATAACTTATCCCCCTCTGCGTATGTTAACTCTAGATATTCACGAGAAGCCCCACCAAATTCCTTCTGTGTCATCCCTTCAAAGTGACCAATACCATGTTCCATATGCACAACATAGTCTCCGGCACTGAGTGATGTTATAAAATCAAGAGCAAGCTTCTGCACACTGCGTTGTTTTGCTGCCTTTCGTAAAGAAAAGATCTCACGATCAGTAAGAAGTGCGAGTTTTAAATCTGGATTTTGTAGTGAGTGGGGGAGTAAATCATCAATACCAGCATGTAACAATGTAAGCGCTCCTTGGCGTCGCTCCTCTTTAAGGGTGTACGGAATCTTCTCCTCATCACAAATCTCCTTAAGGTCGTCGAGTCGTTTTGTCACTACTTGCAAACTCCAATTTTGTGCAATCTTGTCACGAATATCATTAAGGAAGTCTGTTAATGTGTAAAACTTTAACACAGAAAGATACCGTAGATGAACATGCCCCTCTTCAGATTGTGGAAAAGCAGTAAATCGTAATATTGTTGCACCTGTAGATATTTCAATATCATCTTGATCATCTAAAATAAGTAATGCGTCTTTATGAAGCTGCCTACTGAGAGGTGCCATTTGTTCATATACAACTGGAAAAAGAATAAGTTCACCCTCAACATCCTCAACATTTGAAAGATCATTTTTGTCTACAGATTTAATCTCTGTAACTGTGTCAAAATCCATCAATACCCGAAAAGGGTGATCTGATTGAATAGGAAAAATATCAAATACATCACCATTTCTTCGGTATTCTCCAGGGTGTAAATAGATATCATCACCATGGCTATACCCTCGGTCTATAAGCTGCTCAACCATGTGAATAAACTCTATTTTATCTCCTTTTTCTAGGGTGATCTTCTGCGATTCAAGTTCTGAAAATAGTGGAAAATCTATATCCCAGATATCACGAGTAATAATAGATACACGTTTATCTTCACCACGCATAAAAAGTAGAAATTGTTGAAGTGCATCTGGTTGTATTTCACCAGTAGTATTTTCAATAGGAGATAAAATATGTGAATCTAACTCAAAGAAATCCAACCAATGCCTAAGTCCTTCAGCGGTAGTATTCTTCTCTGTTACTAATAGAGATGACTGTGGTTTATAGGATAAAATAACACTTGTAAGAAGTGCTTTTGCAGTTTCATTTGAAGCTCCAGATAAGATAAGACTCTTCTTTGATTGTAGAAGTTGTTGAAGATCCTGATGGGTGTCTTTCCCAAGGAGTACGGATGGTTTCATTTGCTAATTAGATCAATCCTCTTGTATGCGCAATGGCATAATAAGATGTAAGAAAAGCTCTCTACTCTGCACATGAAATACTGCTGGGTGCATACTATCAGTGAGTTGAAGCTCAACTTCATCATCGTCTGTATGGCTTAAAAAATCAAGGAGATAAGACGAACTTAGGGCTATTTTATTATCCTCTCCACTCACACCAACATCCAATGTTGCCTCATCTTGACCAATCTGTGTTTGTGGTGTTGTAATATGAACCCCTTTGCTGGAGATATGAAAAGTGAGGTTATTATTCATCTCTTTTGCAAAGTAGTGCATTCGCTTCACTATAAGACTTAACTCTTTTGTAGGAAGTTTCACTGTAGTCTTTTTATCTTTAGGGATGATTTGTTGGTAGTCAGGGAATTTACCTTCTATAAGACGAGAAAGAAGAATGGTATCACCTGTACGAATCTCGATTTGTTGTGCACTAAGAGAAATATCCACAGTTGGAAGATTGTGTTCTATAGTATTTTCTTCCTCTTTTATATCCTTAATTCTTTGCGTCTCATTCTTCTTATTTGTTCCAATAACACTACGAAGTTCTTCTAATACTTTTGCAGGAATAATACATGATATATCTCCACCAGTAGAATCTATTGGCATACTATATTCAGAAAGTCGGTAACTATCTGTAGATACAAAAATTAAGTTTCCTTTTTCACTACGAAGGTATACACCAGATAACACTGGACGAAGTGTTGTTTTTGCAGATGAAAATGTTACATTATATAATGCATCAAGTAGTGGGCCTGTTTTCACAGTAAATGATGTTTCTTTTTCTATAGGAGTTATTGTCGGATAATCCTGTGATGATTCTCCTGTAATCACTGTTTTACTTTGTTGAGAAGTGCATTTAAGTTGTGTTCCCTCACTTGTTTCTAAGAGAACTTCTATATCAGTATTGTATTGAGCAAAGTTAAGAAGTGCTTTTACTGGAATTGTTATTGATCCCTCGTTTTCAATATTTGCTTCAAAACTTGTGATGATACTTAACTCTAAATCTGTTGCACTAAGTGTGCATCGTTTTCCCTCTATGGAAATTAATACATTTCCTAAGATAGGAAGTGCTTGCTGATTAGATATCGCACGGCTCACTAAGTTTAGAGCCTGAAGTAGATCGGAGGTTTTACAAGAAAATTTCATTTGTTATTAGAGAAGGTATAAAAGTATATATATAAATAATTAGTAGTCATAGAGGCATCTTCACATTTTCCTTAGAAATATTGTCTACTATGTAGAAAACACCGACACACTTTGTCATATATTTAAGAGTGATGTGGGGATTTTGGCTTAAACATGCGATATGTAAAGGTTGGTATCTGTGGAGAAGTACACAATAAACATGTGGATAACCTGTGTAGAACTATACTAATAAAAGCTTTCCTCCTACATATACCCATAAATGGCTACAGTTAGCCAAGAATAAATATAGTATGTGTAGAACTCCTGCTTCTATTCGCATACAGCCCTATAAGAGTTATACACACTGGTTGTGGATAACCCCAATATATACACAGTAGCTTTATTTGGTCCCTGGACGGAATATATCACGCTCCTCAGGGTTTGGGGCACTAGAAGTATTTTCAGAAACTTTAAGCAAACCATCCTTTGTTCGGGCATACATATTTTCCGCAATATCTTCTGTAACAAAGGTATTACTACAGATAAATGTACTTACACCTATCTTGATGCCGGGGCTCATGCTGACTTGTATACCTAAGCGACAGTTATCCCCAATAATATTTCCTAACTTCACAAGATTTGTGTCGACACTTTCACCGGAAATAACAGAGGTGATCGGCGCTTCATCAAGACGGAAATTTGCCGTGATGCACCCTGCACCAAATGCGACGTTGCGTCCGACGACACTATCTCCGATGTAGGTCATGTGTGTCCAGACATGACTATGTAACACACTGTCTTTGATTTCCGTGTTATAGCCTACGACACAGCTATCACCGATGCTTGAGCCTCGTACAAGTGCGTTATTTGCAACAATAGCATTCTTCCCGATGGTGCTTGGTCCGCGGATAACAGCATGCTCAAATACTTTGGCACCTTCTTCTATTACTACATTCCCATCGATCACTGCAGTGCTGTGTACAGACGCACTGGGGTGAATAGATTGCTTAGGAATTTCACCAAGAAGATGCGGCAATACTTGTAGAACATGCCACGGAAACTTCACTGCTTGCCAGAGTCCTTCATACGACACAGCTTTGTATTCATGATCTGCGAAGAGTGTTGCAAGTGACTGCTCATATCCATCATCCCGATCGTTATCGATCAATTGCAATGCGGTAAGCAATACAGATGCGTCTCCATGTGCATGGATCTGAATGTTCACAAGATCACTTGGCTCATTTCCTTCACCAGGCTTTTCGATGATAGATGTTATCCGGTCACCATCTACTCCCAAGTATCCACCAGGGAAGTATGATTCCACTTTTTGTGCGAGCAGTGCACCTGCTGCACCACCCTCTACAGTTTCACGTACAGTTGCGTAGGCAGAAGGGTCCACAACATCGTTCCCACACACCATAAGCACTTTTTCAGATCCAAACAATGGTAGTGCACTAAGGAGTGCACCGCGCGTTCCAAGTGTCATATCTTTTTGTTCAATGATAGGGAGGCCAAGTGCCGCTGCAGCATCTTTATTATGCGGACCACACACAAGTGTGATGTCATCACATCCACCCTGTTTCAGTCGATCGATCTGATGTTCGATAAGTGACTTCCCAGCGATTGGGAAAAACGACTTCTCGCTCAGTGGCCAGAAGCGATTGGAGCGGCCTGCGATCAACAAAAGAGTCTTCATAGGCGTATTGTACGCATATGTATCCTATTTGACAATTCTTATTTCTAATTCTTAATTTCCTATTCTAGCGCTAGTTCAACAGCGATAACTCCTTCATTAGCCGTATGTCGTATGACATATCCCAATTCCTCAAATCGCTCCAAAACGGACAAATGTGGGTGTCCAAAGCGATTATCGCGTCCTGCGGAGATAATGACGGTATCTGGATCGACTGCTTCCAAGAACGCCTGAGTAGAAGATGTCTTACTGCCATGATGTGCTGCCTTTAGGATGTCTGAACGAATGTCGGTCTGCATCGAAAGTATTGCAGCTTCGGCATCCTTTTCTATGTCTCCAGTAAGAAGTATCGATTGCTCGCCACCAAGAACACGGATCACCACAGATGTATCATTTTTATTCGCGACCTCTTTGCCAAGGAGTCCTGTGGGGGGCCAGATCACATCGAGGATGATCCCGTCTCCAAGATCGATGTCTTTCTCTGGATCTGCAAGCATCACGGGAATCTGTTGCTGCGCGACCTCATCAAGAAATGCTTGGTAGCGACCAGACAATCCTTGTACACCAGAGATCAAGACTTGTTGCACATTGTATCGTTGTAGTATCTCGGGTAGTGCAGTGAGATGGTCTGCATCGGGGTGTGTTAAGACAAGGAGCTCGATCGTTCGGTCAAAAAATGGCATATGCTCCCCGAGATACTCGAGTGTATCGAGGTTTGGTCCTCCATCTATCAGAACTTGTTTGCCAGATGGGCTTACTAAAAGTGTGGCGTCACCTTGTCCAACATCAAGAAAGTATGCGTGAAGTTTTCCATCTGGCTGCTTCTGGTATTCGGTATATAGAAGAGAGCTCACCGCGAGAGCGATGAATACATAGCCTATAATTAAGCGACAGTTCTTCATAGAAAGAGATTTGAAATTATACCTCTACAAAGGGAAAAAGTACACATATGAATAGTGAAGTATCTGCGCAGATACTTCTATAATGCTTTAAAAATTTCTATAGGTTGACTCGTCTCTCTTGCGGATTGCCTTTACTTCAAGACGCTCTTCATCATCAAAATAAATGATCCTATATCTTCCAGTGCGAACGCGAAAAATACAGTCGTACCCTTTGAGCTTCTTGTGGTCCAGGCCGTCAATGTCACGGTTGCGAATCTGTTTCAAAACTGCCAGAACTTGTACCAAATTCTTATGAGGCAGTGCCCGTAATTCTCGTTCAAGTCCACCCATACCTTATGAAGAGATACGGTCCATCATATCAATAGCGTCATCAATGGGCATACCAGTGGTTTTGCCGCCCTCTGTAAAATCAACAACTGTTTCCCATTCTTCTATTTCATCAACATTTTCGTTGATTTTCATAACCATAAAGACGGGTTTTGAGTGCCGAATAACACGGAATGCTTCCCCCTTTTCTACACGGTCAGCAATCTCCGCGAGCCGCATGCGAAAGTCCTTGATAGAAATATCGTTAGTCATAATTCAAAAGGGTACAATAAAAAGTGACTATAGTGTACATTATAAAGTACAATTGAGCAAGAAAATAGCAAAAATGTCTTCGCAGAGGTAATCTCAATAAACTACTACACAAAAGCAAATACATAAATTACGCTGATCAACAACATGAGAGTTACCCCTTTAGAATATTGTGAAAGGCAAGACCCTTGTTTGATAATCGTAGATTTTACGCACTCATTCATAGTCAAGAAACAGGAGAGTATATTCCAGATTCAGAGGTAGCGTATCACTGCCATAGTACAGTCAATCATTGCTTCGGTGTACAAGGACACTATCCAAAATTTGAAGAGATGCACGGTTCTTCATTACTGCGCGCAAGAAAAGAATTAAACATTCCTTTTGCTTTGAAATGGTATGAAGAAAGAAGTGCAGAGCACGCGCAAATTCTTGCAGGCTTTGATGACGGATCAGATGACGCGATTCCTTTTGAGAAGGCAGGAAATTTTGGACCATACTATATTTCAGGGCTAAATCATCGATCTGCAATCTTAAAACAGAGAAGTATGACCCCTTATTTCTACGCTGTGAAGCGCTAATCTTACCGTTTCCTCCGTGCCACAACTACTCCTCCAAGCCCACCAACGATTGTCACAAGCGCAGCGACTGCACCACCACCTGTTTGAGCTAACTTTGATACGACAGTCTTCCGCACCTTTTCTACCTTGGTAGGTTTGGATGTACTCTTTGTTGCGAGTTGCTGATTGGTCGTTGGTACCTTGGAAACGTTGGTACCCTTGGTCCCCTCGGGCGCCTTCACAGCAATGGGTTCAGATACTTTCACTGCCACAGTTTTCCGTTCTGGCTTCGTCTCTTTTTTCTCTACAACGATAGGCTCCGGTGCACCAGGCACCCTGCCATCAGGTCCTGCTATCCCAATAGTTTTGGCGACTTCTTTCGATGTACTACCGTAGATATTCATCACACTAATACCAAAGGTGTAGTGACCAGGGACTGCCCCAGGTATGTCCAGTCCTGCAACATTAAGAGGGACCATAGTCGGGTCACTAAATGTCTTACCATTGTCTCGACTCTGACGCACAACGTATCCAGTCAGGCTATTGCACGGATTTTGCAGTTCCCATCGAGCTTGGATGACAAATGACCCATAGAAGTCAGGCTGCGATGCCAGCTGAAGATTCTTGATTGGCGAAGGGTTTGCCATCTCCTCTGGAGTACACGTAAGTACTGCTGCGGAAGTTGCTGCTTGCACAGATACTTCTGCATCGCGCTCTCCTCCTTGTAGATGCCCTTGGAAAAATGCTCTGCGATGTTCGGGGTCGAGTGGAGAACCATCGAGTCCTTGAATGGGTTCAAACAAAACAACTTCATACACTTTTCCACGTACTTGCGTCACCGTTCCTATGATAATAGTTTCTTGGTCGATGATGATGCCCGTAAGTCGAAGTGGCACACCTGCTGCGTCTTGTACCGAGAACGCTTGCTGTGCGTATGCAGGGTCTACATAGGGAAAGTCAGAAAATGTCAGCTGAATCTCCGTAGGAGAGAGTGGCTCTGTTAAAAGAAGATGCAGTGTGCCACCAAGATCTGCGCGTTGCCACTGTGGCACTTCAAGAGAGGGAACAGTATTTTGCACGGCCTGCTCCTGTTCTTGTGGTGTTGTGCGCTTTTCTCCTGCGCCGACAAGATTAAAAGTTTCTGTTGAAGGCTCTTCTTGCTGCTGTACGGTGAAATCCCCTTCCTCGAGAGAGATGCTTAGCTCATTATCTCTTTCTAAGACCACAGAATCTTCTTCAAGAAATACAGTACCAACATTTCCACTTGTATCTACTGCAAGAACGGATACATAGATAACACGAGATGAAAGTGCTGCTCGGATAGTGTGGTTTGAAACTGGTCCATCACTTTGTTCGAAGTCGTCGTACTCACCGTTGTTGGCAAGGATGGACTTACTACTGAAGTACACTTGGTAGTGTGCAATAGAACTTGTTGGAGGAAGTGGTTCCCAGATGACTGTCACAGTATCACCGATAAGCCGAGCCTCGATGCCCGTCACTGCGGGAACAGATTGTGCGAAGCTGATACTTGGCACGATAAGTGCAAGAAGTAGCAGAGCCTTTGAGATGCGAAGTCCGAACATAGTTTTTGTGTTTCCTATAATTTTACCACAGAACGCAGTATTTAGCACGTATGAGCTAATGTATTGAAAAACAAACTTGAATTTTTGCAAGTGAAGATATTACCCTTGAAAAAAGGGTATAAAAGGAGCAAAAGGCACCTCTATTTTACCCCCCTTTGTACCTTTGGTGCCATTTGCACCCTTATAATCTACACCACACTCTTATGCAGTTTTGTGAGTAATATCGCTACCCCCATCCACAGGGTAATGATCACTAGGCCTATCACCGTAAATACTTCACTGTTGAGCAGGGGTAAGAGCAGCCAGAGGCCAGCAGCAAGAAGAAGGCTATATGTCAGCCACTGTTGGATCTGTATTCGCGTCAGGGAGATCGGCATCACCTTCAAGCTTTGTGGCAGAAGGAGTATCGCCAATACACAGTGCACAAAAATGGAAACAGAAGCAGCGCCAACAAACCCATAAAGTGGGATCAGCCAGATGTTTAGCGAAAGTGACAGAATCGCTCCTACAAGAAGTGTGCAAACAAGCTGTCGCCACTTGTGCTTTGTCAGTAGTACATAGAACCCATAGAGCACGAGTGCATTCAGGAAGAGGGGCGCGCTCATCAGTCTCATTGCAGTATCGCTTCCAGGCCCTGCGGCAGTACTCAAGTATGCGTCAGTTGTAAGAAGTGCGATGAGTGGCCGTGCCCAGAGTGCACTAAAGAGTGCGGAGGTCGTTCCAAGAACGAGCAGTATAAGAAATGTTTTTCCAAGAAGAGTGCGCGTATCTTCTCCATTGCTATCGCGCTCACTCAATGTTGGCAGTGTGGAGTTGAGTAAAAATGTAGGAATCAAAAATCCAACATCTGTCATGCGAACCACAAATCCGTAGTATGCATTTTGTATTTCATAGTCATCGCGCAGTAGTGCTATCAACGTGATGTCGAACTGTCGATAAAGCGCTACACAAAAGAAGGCAACGCCGTATGGTGTCGCAGCTCGGAGGATGCGCCTGAGCGTTACTGGATTGAAACTTGGTCGTATGTGCATCAGTCGACTGCCGTACAGGAGGGAGATGCAAAAAAGAATGAACGCACCAATACCACCATATAAAAGAAAGAGGTGATACACATGGAGGTCCGATGTATTGCGCACGCCCATGACGATGACACTCCCAATGGCGACGACTGTGAAGATGCGCTGTGTCACTTCTGCTATGAACACATAGTGCATCTTGTATTGCACTTGAAATACAGTGCGGATGATCCCAGCGAGTAAGGTAAAGAACGGAACAAGAGACGCGATGGTGACTCCAAGTGGAAGCGGCGTGCCCTTCCATGCTGGCATGCACCATACAAAGAGGAGTGCGGAGCAAAGTGACAATATTAAGATGCAGCAGCGAATGACGATAAGTGCGCCGAGCACGTCCTCTTTCTCCTGAGTGCTCCGTGCAGCACTTACCTCTCGAACAGATACAGCGTAGAGTCCGAAGTCTGCGAGTATTCCAAAGAGTTGCAGAAAGCCATACGCAGAGTTGTAGTTTCCGGCGAGCTCCTTGCTCAGTCCAACTGCCACAAACTTCACCGTCAATATACTTAGTGCAGCCATCGTGACTTGGCTGACAAGTTGCCAGAGGGTAGAGACGGCGATGTTCTTGGTTGGCATCGCTCAGATTGTAGAGTGAATAGTGCAAAAATCCGAATTCCTTGCAGTGGGTTCTTTTACTAGACATACCTCCGATTTCCTTGTAAAGTCAGCTCCGACATGCCACTACCGTTCGAACATCTAACGAGCGCCCAACAACTCTCAAAAGAGGTGGTCGCAGACGTTTTTGCTGTCGCAGACGAGATGGAGAAGATCTGGAGTAGCGGAAAACGGTCCAAATTACTCGAAGACAAGATCATCGCACTCCTCTTCTACGAGCCAAGCTCTCGAACGATGTTGAGCTTTCAGGCAGCAGTACAAGGTTTGAGCGCTGGTATGGAACTCGCGCATGGACGACAAAACAGCTCCATGGAAAAAGGGGAAAGCATCGAAGACACCATCCGCATGGTTGCACGCTACAGCGACCTGATCGTCATGCGACATCCCGAAGCAGGTTCTGCCGACAAGGCTGCTTCCGTGAGCCATGTTCCATTCATCAACGCAGGAGATGGGGGCAACCAACACCCAACACAATCGCTACTGGACCTCTACACCATCAAGAAAGAAAAAGGATCCCTCGACGGACTCCATGTAGCATTTGCATGTGATCCACTTCACTCTCGTACCATTCGCTCACTTGCACTTGCACTGAGCCAGTACAACGACATTCGCTTCACCTTCATCAGCCCAGATAGCCTAAGGGCATCAAGTGATATGATCACTGAACTAAAAAACAACAGTGTCTCCGTAGAAGAATCTACAGATCTTTCTGTTGGACTCGATACAGACATCCTCTACATGAACCGGCTCCAAGAAGAGAGATTTGAAGACCACAAAGAGTTTGAAAAATACCGAGACCAATACGTACTGACAGCAGATATGCTCAAAGGAAAAGATACACTCGTCATGGACCCTCTACCACGTGTCGATGAGATCGCAACAGATGTAGATGACCTACCAAATGCGGTGTACTTCGACCAAGCACGCAATGGCGTACTTGTTCGAATGGCTCTGATGGCTATGCTCCTCGGTAAAGCATGAGTGGCATCCTGATCTCTGGTGGCGTAGTTGTGACTTCCGAAGGACCCAAGGAGATGGATCTACTTTTAGAAGATGGGACCATAAAAATTCCAAATTCCAAATTCCAAATTCCAAATTCCAGTGGAGTTATCAACGCAACGGGCCATCTCATCTACCCAGGTCTCATAGACTGCCATGTCCACTTTCGTGAGCCTGGAGCAACACACAAAGCAACCATGGCGACAGAAGCGCTGGCAGCTCGTAGCGGCGGAGTCACCACCGTGTGCGAGATGCCAAACACCACTCCTCCAACGACGACCATCGAAGCATTTGCAGATAAAGTAGAACGCGCCGAAGCTGTAGAAGATTGCGATATTCGCTTTTTCTTCGGAGCAACTGAACAGGGGCATATCGATCAACTGCGGTTACTGTGGACGGAACCAGACTACGAACATCTTCGTTCTCGTTGCAGTGGTGTAAAAGTATTTTTCGACCACTCAACGGGAAATCAAAAGATAGAATCTGCATTGTTAGATGAGCTGTTTGCCATGTGTGGAGAACTCAGCATTCCGATTGTCGGACACTGTGAAGATCCAGAGATCAATGCTGCTGCATCTGCAAATGTGGATGTCATGGTGAGCCCGACGAACCAACACTCACAGATGCGCCCACCAGAAGCAGAGGCTAAGGCGATAGCGCATGCGATCACACTCAGCAGAGAACATGGTGCAGCATTTCATGTCGCACACATGTCGACAGCCGAAGGTGTGCAGCTTGTTGCAGATGCGAAGGCTGAAGGACTACCTATTACTTGTGAGGTAGCACCACACCACCTTCTTCTGACAGTCGACCACTATGAACACATGGGGACACTCGTAAAGATGAACCCCCCACTGCGAGAGGAGCGGCATCTCGATGCACTTTGGGCAGCTGTCGAAGACGGAATAGTCGACTGTATTGCTACAGACCACGCCCCACATACCATCGAAGAAAAGGCTCAACAGCCACCGCTCTCCTCGCCAAGTGGCGTGCCGGGAGTGGAGACCATGCTGCCATTACTTTTGACGGCAGCAGCAGCAGATCCTGGCTTCTATCAGCGCATACTAGATCTCTGCTTCACAAATCCAAATCGTATCTTTAACCTTGGAAAAGAAGGAATAGAAGAAGGCTCGTCTGCAGATATCGTCATCGTCAATCCCGCTGAAGAATGGGAGATACATGGAAGCGAACTGCATAGTAAGTGTGGATGGACGCCCTACGAGGGTGCAAAGGTAAAGGGGAGAGTGAAGCATGTATTGAGGGCTTGTGAGGATTACACGCTTAAAACATTGGCTTGAGGATGCATATCATCGAATGAACCAAGGGGACCAAAGGAGCCAAGGGCACCAAGGTGTTAAGCATGGGTCCCATTGGTCCCCTTGGTCCCCTTGGTATATCATCCTCCCATGCGCCAAGAAATAGCCAACATCATCCAAGAAGCAGAAAAGCACTTAAACTTCTCTACACTTTTACATCCCCTCAATGCCGACGCACAGAAAGAAGGATTTTTATCTGATAAGATCGAAGAGCCAACATTCATGTATATCGATGCACATATTCCAGATGTAGAATTTCCTGTGTTTGACGATGAAGGTTCCGTGGCAGATTTATACCGCGAGAGAATGGATCACGTTTCATTGCTTGCTGGCCTTCTTAAGGCAGTTGGCAATGATGCTGTATTCACACAGTTGAGCTTGGATGTCCTCCCTATAAAAAGTATTTCTCTAGATAAAAGACATGAAAAATCAGTCATAATGCATGCCGAGGCAACATTTGATGCACCAATGATTGCTGAAAGATTTATGCAGGCTCTGGCACAGATAGGCTGCACAGATTGGTCTGTCGAGATTCGTAACAACATTTCTTCGCGTTTGACTGCAGACCAATGGGAAAAATTACTTATTATTCGAGAGGATGTTGTGTTATCTGAGGATGCGTTACATGCTCTTATTCGTCATGAAATAGGAGTGCATGTATTGCGGTCCATTAATGGAGCAAAGCAGGCCGAGCCAATTTTGCATGTTGGCACTACACGTGGAAGACTGATAGAAGAAGGTGTTGCTATTTACATGGAACGTAAAGGTGGGCCATTGAGTTCTCGGGTACAATTGCGACACCAGGCTGTCACCTATGCCCAAACACATAGCTTTCGAGAGACATGGCAGATGCTGCGGGAACATGGATGTAGCAAGGAAGGTGCATGGCGATACACCGTGCGCGTAAAACGAGGACTAATACATGGAGCTAGTCACGGAGGCTTCACACGAGATGCATTCTATGCGCAAGGTTATGAAGAAATGAAGAGATGTATGGCAAATGGATTTAATCTGGCAGCAGTGCTTTCTGCACCGATTCACCCAGAGGAAATAGATTTATTTGATCTAGAGATATTTGCTCTACCAGAATGGTCATAAAATCTAATGAGGAGATGATCACTATCTGCTACAGTTCAGCGCAATGAGCCATATAGGTAAAAAAATCCTCATGCTTGGATATAGAGGAAAGGCGTCACACATTGCAAGCGCACAGCATGCAGGAGTTATTGTGGATTTGCTTATAGACAAGTCGGAAATGAAACCTGCGTATGAAAATATATTCCATGCAGCCTATGTGGTAGATGATATCTACGATTGGACCGAGATAGAAGCTGTGGCTAGTGCAAACAGATATGATGCGATCTTCACGCGTTTCGAAGAATTTACGACCGTCGTTGCAGCTCTAACAGATCACCTAGGTCTACCGGGAGTAGCATTTGCAGATGCGCCAAAGTTTCGGAATAAATACCTCATGCGAAAAGCATTTGCAGACCACGATGTGCCGTCAGCAGATTTCGTTCTTGTACAACATCCGGAAGAAGCAAAAGACTTTGTCGCAAAGCACTCATTTCCACTTATCGTTAAGCAAATAGCAGGATTTCATTCAAGGTATGTTGCAAAAGTTCATAACCAAGCAGAGCTTGAATCACGTATCATAGAATTTCTTGCTGCACTTGCACAAGATACATCTCTCATGCACGGAAAATTGCATGGATATAAAGAGGTCATTGCTCCGGATCCTCGTTCATATGTTCTTGTAGAGGAGTGTCTTACAGGGGAAGAGCTAACAGTGGATGCATTTGTAGTAAACGGAAAAATATTCTCGACTCCAGTATGCAAATACACCATGCCAGAAGAGATGGGGATTCATGATCATTATCTTCCAGTGCGGACTATGCCGTACAACATCTCTCCAGAAGAAGAGAAGATTATTAGCACTGCTGTACATGAAGCATTGCATGCGCTTGGTGCAAACTATTGTGTCACGCATACGGAGGTATTTTTCGATAGAGAAAAGATAGAATGTCGCCTAATAGAAGTGGCATCTCGTGGTGGAGGATTTCGTGCAGAGATGCTGAGCCATACAAGTGGTGCAGACTACGACCTCGGTGTCATGCGTGCAGCACTTGGGTTAGACCCTGATGTAACGGCAATCTCCTCAAGTTATGCTGCAGTGGGAGAGGTATTTGCCTCAAGAAATGGAATACTAGAAGCTATTGATTATTCATGCCTAGAAGGACAAGATGATATACATAGGCTGACTATCAATAGAAAAATTGGAGATATGGTTGGTCGTGCATCCGATGGTAAGTCATATATTCTCAAATTTCTTGTTTCTGCAGATTCATACGATGCAGCGACAGATCGAGCAAAAGAGTTACTCCTGAAGATAAGAAACAGTGTTACTGTTCGACAGGCCTAGTCGTCACCGACTACAATCAAACAATGAAGCCCCCAGCCGATTTTACGAAATTTGTCGAAGATGCGTATCCCACATTTGTGCGTATTCTCGAAACAGCAAATCCGCCAGGAGAAGAGGCCCAACTTAGTGCTTTGATGTCGAAAGAGTTAACAAAGATTGGAGCATCTATGTATAACGATAAGACAGGAAACCTTATTGGCTCACTGGGTGAAGGAGATCATGCGTTACTTTTAGGCGGCCACCTCGATAGTGTAGAGCCATGCAGGGGAATCAAAGTAGGGCGCAAGGGGGACATCGTAACAAGTGCTGGCGATACCATTCTCAGTGCAGATGATGGAGCCGGGCTTTTCGAGATCCTTGTTGCGATGCAGTATCTTGCTTCAAAAAAGATTGCACACTGCCCTGTTGATTTCCTCTTCACAGTAGGAGAAGAAGTTGGAGGTATAGGAGTGAATGCGTTCGATGCGAGTAGCGTGCGTGCAAAGCATGGCATCTTACTAGACCGCGCAGCATCAATCGGGACTTTCGTTATTGCAGCGCCGTACAAGCGTAATTTCCGTGTGACCTTCCGAGGAAAGCCTGCACATGCTTTCGAAGCAGAGAAGGGCATCAGTGCTATACATATGGCATCTGCAGCGGTTGCACAGTTCCCACAAGGGCGTATAAAAGACGATCTCTATGCAAATATTGGAAAGATATACGGTGGAGATAGTGTGAACCAAGTACCAGAATATGCGACAATCGAAGGAGAGGTGCGTGCATTCAATTCTCTCGATGCTGAAAGTCTTCTCGAACAGTACGACCGCATCATACAGAGTATCCAATATCAGTTTGCGATATCTGAAGAGGCCAGTCCAGAAGTGTCATTTGAATACACAGACAGGCGTGAGGGGTATCATCATGATCCAACTCTTCCCATCATCAAGCTACTCATGGAGCTGCATGAGAAGATGGACATCGAAACGCAGACGCAGATCACTCGAGCATGTAGCGACGCTGGTGACCTGACAGCGAAGGGTATTTCAACTATTAACTATGCCAATGGTAGCAACTGTGTCCACACCAAGGATGAATGGGTGGACATGAAAGACGTGATCCAGATCTCATGGCTAATGACCCAAGTCCTAGAGGAGATAGGTCATAAGCCTGAGATGCTTCAGTCTTAAAACTATATACTATTCTCTCAATGAAAAATGTCGCTCCAAACCTAGTAGCTGATTCTCTTTGTCAGCCGCCCTTGTTTGAACGAAGGCAGCGCATGGTTGGCTCATTTAGTCACTGAGTGCCAAGTGACCGCAGTCAGCTTGGTCGAAGTGCGCATAGAAATGATGAGCAAATATGTCCTGAGTGAGGCTCGGCTGGCAGGCGTTTTTGGCTCCACCTTTTTTCACGGAAAAAAGGTGGAATAGTGTTTTGTATAACAGCTAGAACCAAATCCTTTGATATAAGGAATTCTTTTTAAACCCTCCCCTTAATCCCCTCCCTTTTAGGGAGGGGTGCCCTGTATAACTGTGTAATGAGAACGATATAAACAATTTCTTATACCTCCACTATCACCGGAACTATCATCGGTTCCCTACTTAACTTACGATCAAAATATCTATAAAGCGCACCTGTTACAGCTTTTTTAAAAGCACTACGGTCTTTTTCGCCTCGGTTAAGAGATTCCTCGTACGCTTTCTTTGCGACTTGTGCGACTTCACCAGAGATCTCCGCTTCTTCGCTGCCATAGAGCAGTCCGCGAGAGATGACATCTGGCGTACCGATAAGTCGACCACTGTCTTTGTATGCACGGAAGACGATAGAAACCATACCTCCTTCGCTCATAATCTTACGATCACTCATGACACGTTTGCCTTCGGAAGCAGCTTCTTCACGTCCATCGATGATGACATCGTTGACGGTGTGTTTCTGCTTACTTTTGCGAGCATTGCCATTTGTATCAAATTCGAGGATCTCTCCATTGATCAGCATGTGGATCTGGTTATCTTCATACCCAACACTACGTGCGATGTCTGCATGAGCACTACGCATGTACGGTTCTCCATGTTCAGGGATGACATGTTTTGCCTTAACGAGACGGTGCATGAGTTGGATGTCTCCTTGATTTCCATGACCAGTAGTATGGAGAGAGAGTTCAGCGTTTGTTTTAATGATCGCTCCTTTTAGCTGGAGGTTGTTGATCACCTTAGTAACAGCACGTTGGTTTCCGATGATAGGATTTGAGCTAAGAATCACCGTGTCACCTTTCTTTACGGCGATCTGTCTGTGTGTACCAAGTCCAATACGTGCAAGTCCTGCGCGTGCTTCTCCTTGGCTACCTGTTGTGATGATAATAACTTCTTTGTCTGGAATCTTCTCCATGCCAGGACCAACTTTGCGGATCATACCTCGGGGAGCTTTTATGTAGCCCAAGTTTTGTGCGATCTCGATGTTAGTGACCATACTACGTCCGGAGATAAAAATCTTTCGGTTGTAGATCTTCGCATGATCGATGATCTGCTGTATACGTGTAAGTAAAGAGCTAAATGTAGAGACAATGATGCGCCCTTCTGCATCACGCACAAGGTCATGAAGTGTCTTCGAGATATCTGTCTCGCTCTTACTAAAGCCTGGTACTGATGCATTTGTAGAGTCAGCAATGATGGCGAGTACGCCATTTTTCCCTAGCTCTGCTAAACGTTGAAAGTCTGCGGGGTCTTCGTTGACCGGTGTCAGGTCAAATTTGAAATCACCCGTGTGCACAATAGTACCGTATGGTGTGTGTAGTGCGATGGCAGCTGAGTCAGGAATAGAGTGTGTGACTTTCAGAAACTCTACTTCTACTTTTCCAAGACGGATCTTTTCACCGTACTCAACAGGGTTGAGACTACACTTCGATGTAAGCTTTTCCTCATCAAGTCTCTTGCGAGCCATAGCTATAGTGAGCTTCGTGCCAAAACACTTTGGAAAGTGTAGTTGTGGCATGAGGTGTTGTACTGCACCGATGTGGTCTAGATGACCATGAGTAAAGAGCACACCACGAATGCGGTTCTCTCTTCCGCGAAGACAAGACACATCTGGTATCAAATAATCGATACCAAGCATATCTTCATCGGGAAATTGCAAGCCGAGGTCTACGATATAGATGTCGCCATCTACTTCTATAACCATACAGTTGCGACCTACTTGTTCAAATCCTCCAAGAGGATAGATCCGTAGCCCACTCTTTGCACCACCTTGTAGTACAGGAGCAATGTACTTTGGTTGTGGTTGACCAGGTGGCCTGTGTTGCGGTGGCTTGCCCGAACCAGAACCTGCCCGTCCGGCAGGCGGGTGGGCGGGTCGATTGCCTCCACGGTTGTTTGGTCGACGATGAGACGGACGTCTCTTTGAACTATCATCTCCAGAGCGACCTGTCTGGGGATGTGATTGTGGTGAACGATTCTGTTGTGAACCTTTCTCCTTGTCGGGTTGCGTATGTTCGTTTCCGCGCAACCACTCTCCTACTGTTTTCATTGAAAGTGTTTTAAAAAAATAATAAATGAGTATTTTCTACTCGTCTCCACAGTACTCTTGCTACAAGTCCTTTGCAAGGGCTCCAATGTTGAAGCATCTATATTTTGGCTAAGAATAAACAAATTATTGCTTTAGAAATTTGTATTCAGCAGTATTTGAGTTCAGGAAAACCCCTGATTTTGGAGGAAAAGTATTCCAAATTCTCCAAAGTTTCATGCTAATTTTATGCAAATAATACGGAGTGGAACTTCGGGTATTGAATGAAAATTGCAAAATTGCAAATTGAAAATGAGAATTACCGTTGTCCAAAATCAGCTCTATAAGGTAGCGTATTCCCTGTATGGGTTTCAACGTGCAAACTGGGCACACAAAAAGTGCTGGTGGCATCAAACTTATTGCGGATTCTCTCAAGAGTGCGCAAGGTGAACAAGTATCTATTTTGTTGCAAGTTCATGCGAGTGCTCAAGAGGCCAAGATGCTGGAGAAAGAGTCTTTGACAGTTGTAAAACATGCCCTACTAGAAACAGAGGGCGATGCTGCTGTACGGTTGGATGGCACATTAAAAGAGTTAAACGGTCTATTCAAAGGATTCCTCGTAGCTCGAAAGGTCGACGATATCCACGCTATTATTTCCATCATCGATACCGATAATGTACTCCATGTATCACATGCAGGTAGGGCTGAAGCATATGTTATTCGTGCTGGAGCAACGAGTCAGATAACAGAGTACACTCGTGGAAAGCCAACGCCAGCGTTTGTACATATCGCAAGTGGAGAAGCAGAGCCACGCGATATCCTTGTATTTAGTACACAGAGACTACTTCGCACATTGACCCCTGCACAGATGGCACAGATGGCTCAACGTGGAGATCAACTCCTCGATGAGCTTATTATAGAGCTAGAGTCTGAGAAGGAAGTATCTGCATTGTGCATCCTTCATGTCGAAGGCTCTGGGGCATCACATTCACGAACACCAGTAAAAGCAGGGGCTCGCCCGCCCGGCGACAGAGCCATGCGGACGGGTAAACGTCGTAGTGCTAGATCTTCTGCATCTATCGTATCACGTCTGACGGACATAGCAGGCTCTGCAGGAAGTTCAGTAGTGTCTGCAGTAAGCTCATTAGAGTGGATGGACACAGCGAAACAAAAGAGTGCAAGTTTCGCAGCAGATCTCAAAGATCCAGACCGCAAGCGCCGAGCACACTTGTTTCTTCTTGCGGGGATCATGGTAGTGTTTCTTGTTATCTGGGCAATAGCTAATCTTACAACATACAGCGAACGCAGTAAAACGCGTGACGAACTTGCAACGCTTATTGAAGAAATAGAGGGAGACATGCACACAGCAGAAAACAGGTATCTTACTGGAGAGATAGACTCTGCAAATGCTATTTTGCAGCGAGCAGAAGAGCGTGCAAAGCAAGTCATGGACAACGAAAACAAGATGTTTAGAACACAGGCTCACGATCTACTTGGTCGCATCCGTACGAAGCGTGAAGAGATCAATAACATCGTTCGTCTTTCTCCTCGCACAGTCGTAAGTCTTACATCGAAGAACGCAGATATAACAGCGACAGGCCTCATCGGTCTTGCAGACGGAGAGTTCGTTGCGTATGACAGACAAGACATCTATCGCGTACTTTTGAATTCAATAGACGAACCTCTTCGCTTGAGTGATGAAGAATTGATTATCAATGGATCATCATTCCCACGATACAAGACGCTTGTATTCCAGACAGATGGAAACACTGTTATGGAGTTGATCAACAACCAACCTACAACCATGAAGACCGAAGATCCTGCTGGGTGGATCACAGGAAAAGATATAGAAGCGTATCTACGTTATCTCTATGTACTCTCACCAGAAAACAACCAGATCTATAAATACGAGCGTTTCTCAAATAGGTATGCAGAACCAGATGCATACAATGTAAATGGTGATCTATCAGGGGCAGTCGATATGGCTATCGATGGTAATGTCTATGTTCTCAAGGAGCGTGGTGAAGTCGTAAAACTCTTTCGAGGTGAGCAGCGACCATTTGTGATCCGTCACCTTCCAGGTGACATACTTGAGACTTCTACAAAGGTATTTAAGGTCCTCGAAGGTAACCTCTACTTCCTCGATGCTGCAGACAAGCGCGTCGTCGTCGTAACAGATGGTGGGGCTACAGGAGAGTCTGTCTATGTAAAGCAATACATCCTTGAAGGGGAAATTGGCATCTTACAAGATCTCTACATCGATAGTGATGAAGCAAGGCTCTATGTGATGGACGAGAAACAGATCTACGCAATTGATCTCTAGAAACATTTTAGTATTTGGCACATTTGATCAACTTCACCTGGGACACAGGTTTGTCTTAGATGAAGCAATGAAGAAAGGCGTCCTTTATGTTGTGGTAGCGCGAAACACCACGGTTAAACGTATTAAGGGGATTTTGCCAGAGCATGATGAGCAATCAAGGAAGCACGCCATAGAGAAGTTGTATCCAGATGCAGTCGTTGTTCTTGGTGATACAGAGGATTATAGTAAGCCAATACGAGATATTTCACCTGACCTTATACTCATGGGTTATGACCAAAAGCTTCCCCCAGGCCTAAGGCAAAAGGATCTATCCTGCCCTGTAGAACGATTGGAGGCGTTTATGCCATATAAGTATAAGAGTAGTTTACTACGAAAGAGTCAAGGAACCCCTTCTGGGCCAAATGAGTGATTTCTGGTATACTAATGTGAAATCCACACAAACTCTATGACTCCAAAGAATGCAAAAAATACAACCACTGACGAAGGGCCATCACTTTTCAAGCAGTTGATGGGGGCAGTCATTGGTGGCTCGTTAGCACTAGGGTTGTATTACGCATATGACTATGGTGCACCTACTGTCACTGCATGGCTGAGTATTCCTCAGGAGCAGTTTAGCGTGTGGAAGGGCACTGCATCACAGAAAGATCTTAAGCCAGAAGAGACCCGCCGTCTTTCGGCACGAACGCGAAATATGGTAAATATCTTCGGACAGAAAAACGCAGCTGGAGATGAGGAAGTAATGGAGGAGGCAGACATCGTAGAAAATGCAGCAGAGACAGAAGAGACAACAGAGACAGAAGAGACAACAGAGGGTGGAGACTTTTGGAAAGATGCATGGGAAGATGATGAGGGAGTCGAAGATGATGATGGATGGGAGGTTGAGGAAAATGCAAATCGCAAATCGCAAATCGCAAACGAAAAAGATGACTTGGATAACAGTTGGGAGGACACATGGGAAGCGCCAGTATGGAAAGATGAAGCAATAGACTCTGTCGTCGATACTATGCATGCAGAAGCACTACCAGACTCAGGCCCCGGTGTATTATCACTTGTGGTAACGACTGGTGCATTTGTTGGCTGGAGGAAAGCAAAGCGGAAGGTGTAGTATGTGAACATGCAAGATCTTCAGATACTCTTCTTCATCGTCGGTGCATGCCTCGGAAGTTTCGGAAATGTACTCATTGCACGTTTGCCAAATGGTGAATCGCTTTGCGGAAGGTCACACTGCCCACACTGCAAGAAGACCATTGCTTCTTATGATCTCATTCCTCTTGTTAGCTACCTCGTTCTTCGCGGACGGTGTAGATCATGTAGAAAAAAAATCTCATTACAGTATCCAGTAGTAGAACTTCTATCTGGAATCCTCGCTCTGATTGCACTTGCACATACGCATACTTTTGTAACAGCAGTACTCCTCGGTACAAGTCTGTGGCTATTGCTTATCATCACTGTGATCGATGTACACACGCGAGGCATACACGATGCATTAAACGTGCCGTTCATACTTTGCGGCATCGCATTTGGATCATTCACCACAGGTATCGATGCTCTGGCAGTCACCATCGGTGTAGGATTCTTCGGAGTACAGTGGGCAGTAAGTAAGGGGCAGTGGGTAGGAAGTGGCGACGTCCTTCTCATGATCGGCATCAGTACACTTCTTGGGTACTGGGAACACGTCGTGCTTATGATCTTCATCGCGTACCTTAGTGGCGCATTGGTTGCATCATTTCTTCTCATGACAAAACGAAAAACACGCCAAGACCATCTAGCGTTCGTGCCATTCCTTGCTTTGGGAATGCTCGTGACTCTGCTGTGGGGAGAGAGGATATTGGCTATTATTTTGTTATGAGTTGTGGGTTCTGTGTTCTGAGTTCAAAATTGTTATCGCAAAACTCATAACACAAAACACAGAACAGCACGTATAAAATAAGAGCCTCTCGGCAAGAACCGTGAGGCCCTTTGATTTCATCAGCTTAAGCGTCTATTTACCGAACCATATAGATGGTCGCCACTTAAGCAGGCTTCTGAACCCAAAGTCTTATCTAATAAGTATATATGGGGTCAGGAGCCTGCTTAAAGGAAGACATCACTGACAGGAAAATATTAAGCTCATTCTGTCAATTTGTCAAGTCTCCAGAAGGGTTTATAACCTGTTTATGGGACATTGTTTGGATCTATTACCCAAATACCGCATACTGCGCACTATATGGCAAAAGTAGTAGCTAGCAATCGCAAGGCCCGTCATGACTATGAGATAACCGATACGGTGGAGGCAGGCATCATTTTGACTGGCCAGGAGGTGAAAGCATGCCGTGCAGGGACCATAAACCTCTCAGGAGCCTATGTGTCCTTTCTTGGTGGCAAGCCCATTCTCAAGCAGTCAACGATCGCTAAGTATGCTCACGCGAGCAATCTGAGTGACTACGAGCCAGGCAGAGACCGAGAGCTACTTCTTAGTAAGCGAGACATCGAGCGTATGCAGTCAAAGGTTAGTGAACAGGGTGCCACCATCGTCCCGCTAGAGGTCCGTGCTGCACGCTACATCAAAGTAGTCCTCGGACTAGCCAAAGGACGCTCCCGCGTCGACAAGAGGCACAGCATCAAAGATAAAGATATAAAGCGGCGGATGAAGAAGGGCGAGGAGTATTAGACGATTGAAGTGAGATACGCATCTCTATTATTATCTGCCGTTGCAAGTATTAGTCCTAGATGCCCAAGCTCTCTCATACCTAGTTCAAGTTTAGTATGATACTCCTTAAAAGTTTGTGCCAGTTTTTGGAATAACTCAGTGTCGTCTTGTTCTGTTGCTTGATGTATAAGAAATTCCAGAATGGGCTTACGTCGTAATAAGTTCGCACGTGCTTGCTCATCCAAAGTTTCAGCTGCAAGTGGTTCAGTGAAACATATCCGTAATACATCAGCTGGAAATTCATTCAAGATATCTTCTGTTCCAGTCTGTTCTGCTATTTCCGTTTCAATAGCATTTATTTCATTAATACCTTCTTTTGTATTATGTATTGCATTCCAATCTGCCATAATCTCTTTGCGCAGAGATAATTGTGTAAAATCTGAGATAAAGCCTAGACGAGAAACAGTATCAAATAATTCACGCCTTAATGTATGAAATGGTGAGCTGACATATGTGTAATCGACTTCCATAAACATAGGGCTGTATGCATTCAGGATGTCAGATGTATGGTCTGGCTTGTTGGCACTGCCTAGAAGAGCTTTTGCAACTTTGGCATCATCTTGTCCAGAGGAAGAAATGAAGGGCAAGCTTGTAGATTTATCACCTTTCATAACATCTCGTTGCTTGGTTTTAAAATGCTCTCTGAGTGGGTCATCATCATCTTCTAATATCATTCCACGCTCATTGATCACCATTTGTAACGCATTGCGAAATCTCATGATCATTTCATCTTGCGGCGCTTGCCATGTATGAAGAAATCTTCCAGACAAAGAGACTAATCTTTGTGCGAGATGATCCATCAGCAAGCGCCTATCACCATAATCTTGGCCTGCAATTGTAGGAATAGATTTACATGCTGTGACGAGTTGATCTCGAGCATGTGCACGGAAATGATCAAGTGTAATAGGGATATTTCCCTCAAGAGTTGAGTGAGTCCAATTACTTTCATCTTGAAATTGCCGAACAAGACATGCATCGAATAGGGTGTGATCCGCATCAAGAGATTTAAATATTCGCATGTCTGGTTTAGCTTTAGCCATAAGCACAGCACTATATCCCATTTAGAAGCCAAAGAACATCATTTCAACATTTTTAATTCTTCAATCTTCAATTACAATGACAGTCGTGTCTCTTCTCCCACCCCAAATCCACCGCACGATAGAAGAATTTAGTAAACTCCCTGGCATTGGCCCGAAGTCTGCTGAGCGGCTAACTTTCCATTTGCTCCGCAGTTCCAAG
>JAQBVR010000040.1 GCA_027623015.1 bacterium
GGGTTGCGATTGCTGCGGCGATCGTGGCGTGTATCTTCTTTATGAGGCACACCTGGAGCCATTGAATATGGTTGAAACTACGCTACGATGTTATCTGGGAGGATGCATCGTATTTTTGTTAGTTGCAGTAGAATATTGACACTAATAGCAAAATATTCTAAAATACTCGCCTTTATGGCAGTTTTAGATAAAGAGTCGGCTCTTATTACCAACGATGGATTCTTCGATCCGGGGGATCAGCCTTTTATTGATCGTCATCCAAAATTTCAAGTCCCCACTCTTGCAGGCCATCTACGGGTCAATCTTCGCAATGACTATGAGGTTGCTTTGGCAAATCAAATGTTAGGACCAGATCTTTTAGATATCAATGGAGGACGCAGTGGTCATTCGCAGTTCGGGATGACTATCGTTTCACGCTCTGGAGATGTGGATATAGATAGTCAGCGTCGCATGACTATTCCTGCAGAACTCATTTCTCTTCGTGGTGCTCAACAGCGTAGTGATGTTGACCATGACACTGTATTGAGTACGTTACTTGATTTGGTAACCAATGATTCCCGTGGTGTGCGCGTTGGACGTTTAGCTCTAGTAAATAAGGATCAATCTCTTAATAAAATAGAGTTACTTGAGTCTATTCAGCGAGATAGATTACTTTTTACTGACTCTGTAAATCCTGATAATGACATCTCAGATGATGGCGTGGTACGTATCGGACTTGAAGAACTTCATTTTCTATTTTGTGAAGCAAACTTTGACGACAGAGAAGCTCAGCGTAAAGCAATAATAAGCGGAAAGCATGGGCTTACAGGCATAGTAGAAAAGCAGTTAGGTCGACCAGAAAAGATCGAAGGTGGTGAGTTCTTCTTGGGAGGTATCAAGCTCTCGATTGGACCATACATCGGTATCATCGAACCTGAAACAAATGATCCAGAGGTGTTACACCTTGCTGCCAGGTTGCTTGATGGAGTTCGTACAACAGGTATAGATGTTGTTCGCCAAGTAGAACTATTTAATACCAAGCTTGCGAGTGTCATGATTGGTGACCTTAAGGTGAAGATTCGCTTCTATCATGCATCATGTGAAGTGCAAGATCTTTGGGAGAATGTTGGCAGTAAACCTACCATCGTCAATGGTGTCAGTTTTGCTGATGTCCTACAAATCACAGATCATCCAGAACATCTTATGCGTATTCTCAAACAAGTTGGCCCTACAAGAAAAGATTTTGGTCCACATGGCATCTTGGTTGGTAACCAGAAGTTATCAGAAGTATGTTGGCAGAAGACACCTGCTCAGCAGAAAAGGTTTTTAACGAGAAGAAATGAACGCTTTGATGCATCCGACTCTGATGTTTGTGTTCGGGGTAAGCTTGTTCCTCGTTATGCTCGTAGTGTATCAGAGGTTATTGCACATGTAGGCCGAGAGCAGAATGAAGGCAGATTGCATGCGAGTTGGGCATTTCCAGAAACTGATGTAATGAACGATATGCTAAAAGCAGGCACAGGAGTGTTTGTGGCTCATGACTTAGATATCCAAGGAGATGCTTATTCTGCTGCTGCTCCAATGCTTGGTGATGATAGATTGGTCTCAAAAATTGAGCATGGCCCAGAACTCTTTACAGACAATCGTATTCGCTTTGATGAATCTACTGCAGAACAATTTAGAACTCTCCATGAATCTGGATCTAGGCTTGTTACGGTTCAAGATCCCATTCAAGACCTTGAAACTGGAGAAGAGATAAAGTCAGGTGAACATCTGATATGTAATGATGATGGCGTCTGGATCCGTCAATCTGCTAAACAAGATGAAGGAGATCGATACCCAAGAAATCGTGTGTATTTTGATGGAACACGATTTGCTGAGTTCCAAAAGCTTTATGAAAAGGGTGCACGTTTAATCATGGTACGACATCCGATAAAGGACCAGACAAATGGGAATACGATAATGCCAGGTGAGATCTTGCAGTGGGATAAGCATGGTTTCTGGGTACGACCTGCAGATCAGGAGAAGATTGACGATGTTGATACGATCATCACAATGTATGGATCACATGTAGCAGGAATGGATACCGTACTTGACGAACAAATTGAGCGTTTTGCAAAGCGTATGAAGACGCGATTTGGCTCAAGCCTTGCATTTATGCATGGCAAAGGTCCAGGTGTGATGCTTATCGCAGATCAGGTAGCAGCAAGAAATGATATTGTTTCTATTGGCGTAGGTATCGATGCTGAACGATTTAACCAAAGTCCAAATTTTCACCCTACTGGTCAGGCTGACTTCAATACAAATGATCGTCTCATACGTCAGAAGCACATGAATGACAGAGCAACATTTAATATCTTCAACATTGGTGGAGCAGGAACGCTGGAAGAGGTTGCACTTACCCTTTGCTCTCATAAACTTCATAAAAACTTGCTTACACCTCTTATATTTGTAGATCCTGTTGGTTGCGGCAAAGGAGGAAGAAACTTATTTGCGCTACTTAAAGAAACCATTACAGATATGGCGACGAAGAAACAGTTCCAACTTGGTGACGATGAGTCTAGTACTGGCGTTCTCAATGTTCAGCTTCTTGCAAGTGGCATGGCAGGCTTTATACATATAGTAGATTCTTACGATAGTGCAGCAGACATCATCGAGGAATTTGCAGATGATCCTGTTGCGTATTATCAACATGAGGATAGAGATATTCCCTATGACTCTATTGCAGATTCATTTGCAGAAGCAACGCACAACATGCAAAAAACACACTTCAATGCACCAGAATTCATGAATGCAGCGACAGTCTTGCTTGATCCGAAGTGGCCAGAAAATACAGTGTCTGGTGATGAAGAAGCAGACTCGGAAAGCTCAGGAGATTGAGAAATTGACTGTGAATAGCGAAATGCTTGATTTGGCTCTCTGGAGAGGGTAGATTTCATGTCGGGCGTACCCCCAGAACACAGGGAGTTGTCCTTTTTAGATTGTATGAATCCATCCAAGAACACCAAATCAAAGAAGACACAGAACCCGAAGGGGAAGGGGGGTAAAGATCCTCGTTTTATCATAGTAACTGGTGGAGTATGTTCGAGTTTGGGTAAGGGGATAGCAACGGCATCTATTGGTGCGATATTAAAAGCGTGTGGGTACAAGGTGTTTGTACAGAAGTTAGATCCATACCTAAACGTAGACCCCGGTACGATGAGTCCGTTTCAGCATGGAGAAGTGTTTGTTACAGAAGATGGAGCGGAGACAGATCTAGACCTTGGACACTATGAGCGGTTTATCGATGAGCCGATGAGTAGAGATTCGACGATTACCTCCGGTCGTATCTATACAGATGTTCTTGCAAAGGAGCGCAAAGGAGACTTTCTTGGAGGGACTATTCAGGTGGTACCGCACATCACAGATGCTATAAAAGATTCGATCAGAAATGCTGCAGAGAAAAACAATGCAGACATCATGATGGTGGAGGTGGGTGGTACGGTAGGGGACATCGAAGGAGAGCCGTTTCTCGAAGCGATACGCCAGCTCAAACTTGAGCTTGGACCAGACCAGATCTATCATGTTCATCTCACATTACTTCCATACCTCAAGGCAGCAAAAGAGCTAAAGACAAAGCCAACGCAACTCTCTGTACGAGAGCTTCGTCGCATTGGTCTACAACCAGATATGATCATGGCAAGGGCTGATTACAAGATACCCAAAGAGCTACGCGAGAAGATCAGTAAATTCTGTAGTGTGTCGTTTGAAGCAGTCATCCCAGGTCAGACGTTGCATTCCATCTACGATGTACCTGTAGCACTGCAGAAGTATAACATCGCGAAGATCATCGGAAAGCATCTGGACCTCGGAGATCTCAAGCCAGACATGTCGGAATGGGAGATGGGTCGTGAGCGTCATGAGAAGGCAATGAAGATGGTAAAGATCGCACTTGTTGGAAAATACAACGGACTCGAAGATGCGTATTTGAGTGTCATCGAAGCTATTAAATCTGCTTCAGTACATCAAGGTGCAAAAGCAGAGGTTATATGGATAGACTCAGAAAAACTGGAGCAGAAAGATAAGGAGGTATGGGCAGAACTCAAAGCATGTGATGGCATAGTCGTACCAGGTGGATTTGGACTTCGTGGCATAGAAGGCAAGATAGCCGCTGCAAAGTACGCTCGTACAAAGAAGATTCCGTATCTTGGACTATGCTTAGGATCACAGATCCTTGCTATAGAATTTGCACGGAGCATGCTCAAAGATGAAGAGATCACTAGTGAAGAATTTGATGAAGACGGAAAGATAAAAAAGGGTAAGTACCTTGTGCACTTCCTTCCAGGTCAGCACAAAGGACGTTCCAAAGGAGGAACACTCAGGCTTGGTTCGTATAACTGTAAACTCAAGAAGGGGACAAAGGCATATGATGCATATGGAGTAGATGAGATCACTGAGCGCCACCGTCATCGCTATGAGTTTAATAACGCATTCCGCAAGAAACTTGAAGAAAAAGGCCTCATCTTTTCGGGTTCGTGGCCAGAGAGTAATCTTATGGAGATTGTTGAGATAAAAAACCATCCGTTTATGGTTGGGTCGCAGTTCCATCCAGAGTTTAAGAGTAGGCCACACAGGCCACATCCTCTTTTTGCTGGATTTATGAAGGCGATTGTTAAACACTAGAGTACATGCCCATTCTCTCTCTCGACAACGTCAACCTCACGATTCAAGACCACCACATTCTGAAGGATATATCTTTTGATGTAGAGGAGGGAGAGGTGGTTGGTCTCATCGGTCCAAATGGATCTGGAAAGACGACACTGTTCAATGTCTTGTCAGGGTTCCTCAGTCCATCGAGTGGTTCCATAACGTTTCATGAAGACGATATTACCAATATGATTCCTTCCAAGAGGGCGCACTTAGGTCTTGGGAGAGTGTTTCAACACTTTGGCATCTTCCGCGATATGACTCTCGAAGAAAACGTGATGGTGGCTGTGGATGCACTCCCAAAAAAGCAGCGTGCAATTCTTGGTGATATGAATGACATCGTTGCTGAGACACTCGAGATGGCAGCACTGACAGACCATGCGAAGAAAAAAGCAGGGTCTTTGTCTGGAGGGCAGATGCGGCTACTGGAGATTGCTCGTACGTTGAAAAGTGGCAAAGAGCTTTTTCTTCTCGACGAACCTACTGCTGGCGTATCTCCTAAGATGACTCAGCAAGTTGCAGGTATCATCAATGCCTTGAAGGAAGAAGGGAAGACTGTGATCATCATCGAGCATGACTTGCCATTTATTAGCAAGATCTGCGATCGTGTTATTGTTCTCGATGTAGGTAGTGTCGTATTAGAGGGGCCGCCAGATCATGTACAGAAGAGTAAGGAGCTTTGTGAGATCTACTTTGGGGCTGATCCAACAACGTAGATAGTGCCACTCTAAACCTAAACATAAGGCAGTGCCGCAACGCTGCTTCTTTTGTTTCTGCTGAGCTCGACGAAGTACTGATGTTTCAGAAAAGAAG
>JAQBVR010000014.1 GCA_027623015.1 bacterium
AATTGGGAGAACAAATTCTGCTATAGGATTTACACTAGAAGGTAACGTAGATGGCGCACAAGAGGATCGGGTGCAATCCGTACTTGAAGGAGTCCAAAAGACTATTCGCAAAAGCTTACGAGAAGGTCAATTTGTTCAAAGAAATGTAATATTTGAATATTTTAAGCCTGGTAATGAAGGGGATACAATAATCAGTCAAAGCCGGGATCAAATGACCGCATAGGAACTATTAAAACTATCAATAATAGTTGCATAATATCTATTATTTAGTACAGTTTATAACCCTATGTCTAGGGATACCTATTCTTCATGTCATCCGACACACGAGATAACACAGGCCCAGACTCAGAGGAAACGCTAGTAAGGCAAATAGAAGGAATAATTGAAGGTGATACAACTGACAACTCTGATGGTTTGAGTGCCCATGATTTAAAGTTTGCATTGGATATAGCACTGCGAATGAGGAAAAGTCGAGAATCAAAATTAGTGGTTGAGCAATTACAGCAAGGAGCTACTCTCAGGTTAAGAATCCCTCTCTCAGAGATACAAACAAGGGTATTGACTCCCCGTGTTTATCTTAGATGGCCAGTCGTATTGGCTGCGTTGCATAATGGACACCTCATTGGTAAACAAGTTGTTGAAAATGCAGTACAGTACGCCGAAGATGGCAATGCAAAAGCACGTCTAACACTACAGCAACATGCTGTACATGCGAATAAATATGGGTATTTTCTCTTTCGATACGATGCAAAAACAATAGATTACCGTCTTCGAGCAGAATACAGTGGAGAAAACTTTCCTCAAGCTACGCCAAAATTTGTAGTAAGCGCATCTGATGCATTGCATCCAGATTCACAACATGAATTGCACAAGAAGTCAGTCTGTTCTGCAGATTGTCAGCTACATCTACCAAAACCAAAAGCCAATGCACCAACCATATTAGACTTACCAGATGCGTCTCGAGGAGATGAAGTAACTGATGTATCTTGGCTACAAAGAGCAACTGATGAACCTCAAGGTATTGCTCTGGTAGAAGATATACAGTGTAGAAAAGACATGACACAGTTTGGTTTATCATCAAAGGCTATGGATGCAGGACTGTTGCACGTACGTGAGAAGGTCAATCCTCTGCGTCCTGAGTTTCCTGTCACAGATGTAGCTGCAGCCATAGCTTCTATAAAAGGAATAGTTATGAAAGATGGACGCAAAGTTTTTTTTGGCTCGAAAGAAATGCCAGATATTACTCCTATAGGGAACGGAAGAAGTATGTATACCTTTGAGCATTTCAATAGTGAAAATTGTGAATCGTTCCTGCCAGTTTATACTCTGAGAGGTCGTGAGTACCCTGTGGTACTTCCAGACGATACAAAAAACGAGCACTATAAACTCATTGTGGATTGGTTTGTCAAATCTGCACGACTCAAGTAGCCTTTCGCCTCTTCTCTTCTTGAATATTCCACCACACGAGCGAGACAAATACAGGGAGTATGGCAATGGGTGAGATAGATCTTGTAAAAATTATTTCTCCTACAGCAGCAAATAGGCACACAAGAAGAAGCTGTGCATACAGTTGGTGAGACTCAATTTGTCGTACAAGTATGTAGAAAAGTGTGTAGGGCAGGAACACAAATGTGAGAATAAAGGCGATGATCGTCGAAATTTCTGCTGGTGTTAGCAGTGTATGGTACATATTTGGTACGTATATAAGTGCTGGGATCAACGATAGGCAGGACAGACAGAACAGGAAGGCAGGGTAGCGGGCCTGAATCATGCCCTCTTGTTCTTGGTACCTGCGGCCTACTTCGGAGTACCAGCCAAAGGAGAGTCCACTACCAAGTCCGAAGAGCAATGCTATCGCTGGTGTGTTGTATAGTTTCATCATAAATGCGCTCGTTAGCAGAGAGACACACATCATGATGATCTCGTTTGTGTATGAGTCTTTTGAAAAGATGCGTCGCAGCATGGGTACGATGACCGTTCCTATAACAATGAAAATGATGTACTGAACAGGGGAGAGGTACTGCAGGCTGTAGTACGAGAGTGCTCCAGTGAGAAAGAATGCTATTCCAGAGAGGAATAGCGATGTGCGGCGGATGTCCAGTGCCTTATACTTTCGCTTAGAGGTAATGACTTGGTGAACGTATAGCAAGGACGCAGCGATAAAGAATGTGAAGTATCGTAGGAATATCAACTCCTCTGGTTTCGCGATATTGATAAGAATCTGATGTGCAAATACTGGGTCCATACCCCATAGTACGATAAGAAGTAGAAACATCAGTCTATGGTGAAAAGACGCTCTTTTTGGGTGGACAGAGATATCTGTTGCTCCTGCTTTTTGCAATCTCTGTACAATCAACTTTTGCTCAGTGGAGCTCAATGGAAAGCCAAGGGAGATGTTCCCATGAAAGAGTTGCCGTGGTCGGAATCTTACATTCTTTAAAGTGATGCCCATTTCTTTATAGACGCCTATTACTTGCGCAACAATATCAGCATCATCGATCTGCATGGTAAAATGGACGATACAATCCACTCTGGATGGCACATTCTGCTCTGTAGCTATAGGTTCGAACAATACAGAAAACATATGCTCTGGCTTGATATAACCATTTGCTATAGCAATAAATGCGTCGTTTAATGTGCGATAGCCTTGAGATGCTAGCTGATCGCTAAACTTCTCATTGTCGTACTCTTCTAGAAAACCTTTGTTTTGTTCCGTCATGATGTCCTGCAGTAAGTCTTTTCCGATTGTGAGCTTCTTTTTCTTCGATGTCGTAGAGAGTGCACTCCGTATAACTGCAGTAGCGAGTCCAGTATTTACCCATTCGAGCCATTGTCGATCAATCATCTCACTTTTTGCAAATGTAACATCTAAAGACACCCCATTGCGCAGTGGTGTATGTAGGGCTACTTCTTCTCCATTTATGCGAATAGATTTTGTAAACTGTGCATGATTGCGAAAGCAGAAAAAAACACCATCAAGAGCAGTTGATCCTTCTGGAAGCATCTCTGTGTGATCATTCATACCATGAACGATGATAGAATCCCCCAAGATATCGCTCTGCAAACTTTCCCAAAAGTCATCACTACGGTCTTCAGTATCCTCTGTGAGAGACTTGATATGATCAGCCCAAGGAAGGTAGTCAAATACCCCAGATGCCTCACTGTCAAAGCAAGAAACCGTGATACCATATTTGTGGTATTCCTGCATTGCCTCTGTTCGGATTTTACAACGCACACGAGTCCCATCTTCGAGGATGACAGT
This sequence comes from bacterium, assembly GCA_027623015.1. Lineage (GTDB taxonomy): Bacteria > Patescibacteriota > Gracilibacteria > Peribacterales > Peribacteraceae > JAQBVR01. The sequence continues at coordinate 3,263 of JAQBVR010000014.1, forward strand.
GGTATGGACGCCACGGTATCCATTCATCATTGGAGAGTTGATGTAGTCTTGAAACGACAAATGTTCACGTTGCCATATCTGATGCAGGGCACCAAGGACTTGGTAGCAATCATTGATCTCTGAACAGATAAATGTAGCAGTAAGTGCTGCAACACCCGTGATGCCTTTGTCGCCACTTTCCATACTGATGCGAAGCTTCTGCCAACTCTTTATCTCTTGAACACAGTCAACATGAGTTTTACCTAGAACATCTTGGAGGTGTTTACACATCTTCCGGATGATCTTCTCCGATTGTTTTTCGTTCTCTATGCGTAGCTCGGAAAGCTCTTCAAATACGCCCGGTTCGAGAACAGAAAGGCAAAGTGCCTCCATTTCGTCACGTAGATTGTTCATGGCAAGTCGATCGGCGATCTTCACAAACACATCCATCGTCTCCTGTGCAAATGTCTTCTGCCGTTCTGGCTTCATAAATTCCACAGTCTGCATGTTGTGCAGGCGGTCTACAAGCTTGATCACCATGATGCGTACATCTTGCTTCATGAGTCTGAAGATCTTTCGTAGTGTTTCTATTTGATCATCGAGTGTTGGTCTCCCCTCAAGGTCCTCTCTGTAGATTTTGGTAACACCATCGATCAACGCAGAAACTTGGCCATTAAATGCATCATCGATCTCTAGGAGCGTTAGATCAGTATCTTCTACGGTATCATGCAAGAGAGCTGCTATCAGTGTATCCGCATCTGCCCCCATGTCTGCCAGTATATGGGCAACAGCTATAGGATGCGTAAAATATGGCTCCCCAGACTTCCTATTTTGACATTTGTGGGCTTCTGTGCCCATCTCAAATGCTTTGTTGATGCGTTTCTGGTCCTTAGCGGACAGATGGGAAATATGTGATTTAAACTCTTTCCACTGCATAATTAATGATAACTATACTCTACTTTCTGGCTTTGTGAAGGGGAATTTGGCACTTGGGAGGTCTTTAAGAAAGTACTGAAAGTATGTAAAATTTCACATTTGCAAAGATTTCCGTAGAAGTGTCGAGTGCTTCTATCTCCGTCTTTGAAAACCATTGCATCGCATCTGCTTCGTTTGTATCTAGGATAATATCCTGAGATTCATCAAGTGGACGTGCAAGGTAGAGAAAGTCCATGTGTTGATGTGCTGTTTCGCCGCGCTCCTGAGAAGCAGGGATATTTTCAAGCAGAAGTGCGATTGGCTTTTTGAGCATACATCCCTCTGCGGGATTCTCTTCAAAGAGATTCTCTTGAGCATCGCCAACGATCTCTACATCTAGTCCTGTTTCTTCTTTGCATTCTCGCTTCGCGGTATCTGCTGGAGTTTCATTGTCATCGACATGCCCTCCAGGTGGCATCCATCGTTCAAGTCGTTTGTGCCACATCAGGAGTGTTCGCTGTTTACTATCGACGATAAATGCTGTGGCTGTGAAATGCTTCTTCATGATGATGCAGAGGAAACAAAAGATGCAGAGTACTCTTGCGTATGCTATAGTACATTTCTTCTGCATCTTCTGCATCTTCTGATTCTCCCCCTAGGTATATGGTTCTCATCAATGACAATTCATCGGCATTAGACATCGGAGATCACATGCCCGCCTTCAGTTTGCCTGCAACAGACGGTATGACTGTTGATTCACACATGATCAAAGACCCAGTTATTGCTGTCGTTTTCACATGTAATCATTGCCCATACGCACAGGCATACGAAGAACGACTTGTAGAGTTGGCAGAACATTTCGATGAACTTGGTGTTCAGTTTGTATTGATAAATAGTAATGACGCAAATAACTTTCCAGAGGACTCCTTCGACATGATGATCATCAAACATGACGAGCAGGGGTATCCATTCCCGTACTGCTATGACGAGTCTCAAGAAGTTGCAGTAGAATTTGGTGCTTTGTGTACGCCCCATTGTTTTGTGTTTGATCGCGATCGCACTCTGAAGTACAAAGGACGGATCGATAACAACTGGCAAGATGTCGCAGCAGTAACCGAACACAATCTTCGCGATGCCCTAGATGCACTTGTGTTAGACCTTGAGCCACCAGTGCATGAGGTCAACGCTATTGGTTGTTCGATCAAGTGGCGTGATTCACAGCTAGTCCATTAATTTGTTGAATTGCTGCATTGTTACAGTGCTAAACTGTTAAATTGTTCGCAGAGCGCGTGTGAAGTTTGATGATATATAATCATAGTAATTACTTTTGTAGTTTTCTTTCAGTGAATTTTGATAGTGAATGTATTTCTCTTGGTAACTTTTTGAGTTCTGTAAGCATGTGGTCATATTGAGAGGTTGACAGCAGTTTTCTACGATGCGCTTTTTCATTCCAATCTAATGCCTCAAGAGTTGAAGCATATGCATAATTATAAAATTTGATCTTGTCTTTTTTTGTCTTTCTTCCAAAGCCTTCTGCAATATTTACTGATATTGAATCTACTGATCTCACATATTGGTCTCCAATAGTCTTCTTTGCAAAAACATCCCAATTCTTAACAATGTTCCACATCTCATTCGAGATATGGAATGCCACTGTGATCATTGAGCTGAAGAAATTTTTTCTGAGGCATAATTAAAGATTTAGAATGAAGAGAAGTATCATGCCATCTGCTTATACGCTCTGCGAACAATTTAGCAATATAACAATTTAGCAATCTAATAGTTTAAGAGGCCGAACTAGAAGACTTAGGTTCAATATTCAAGATCATCACCTCAGGCCACGCAAAGAGTCGTGCGCGCAGTGCAGCTTCTCCAACTCCTCGTGTCAGTGCAAGTATAGAGCCGTTATCAAGTTCAAATATTCCTTGATCAAACGAAGGTCCGATAGTCGTTGGAAGACTACTCAATGATCCTACATGCGGTAAGCGAATTTGCCCACCATGTGTATGACCTGCAACGATCAAGTCTGCATCGCTGCTTTGTTGCTCCTTGATGATGTCCGGATTATGGGAGAGTAAAATAGTTGGAAGATCTAACATACCAGTCATAGCCGCTGAAAGGTCGCTATCCCCACTCCAGAGGTCGTCGATTCCTACTAGATTGATGTTTTCGGCTCCCAACGATATGATAGTATATTCATTACGCAGTACCTGTATATCTAGTGCCTCAAGAGCGTCGGCGACATCATCTCCTTTGTCGAGGAACTGTATCTTTTGACGCAGTATATTGCGCTTGTGCCCTCTATCATGATTCCCCAGTACGGCAAATACACCTGCAGATGCACGAATATTGCCGAGAGGAGCAAGGTGAGAGAGGTCAGAACGTTCATCTTCTATCAAGTCTCCTGCGATCAAAACGATGTCTGGTAATGCTTGATTGATCTTATCTACAATGCGCGAGAGGAATACCTCTCCTTTGTATGGACCTATGTGTGTATCGGAGATGACGACAATCTTTATCGATTCTTCTATAGGTAGATGCACAGTGTGCTCAGTGGTTACTATCATCTGTGGCTCCACAAAGGATCCATAGATGGTTAGACTGAAACCGATAAGCCCAATCAATCCAATAAAGACTACACCAATTATCACAGATTTGTGTGCAGTACGGTTTCGACTCCACCAGAGCCAAGATGTAAGCATCATACAGAAGCCGATACTGATGAGTAGGAGGATGGCCAGATCCCACCAAAATATAGAAGGACGCAATAAGAACATATGTGCATTGTAGCAATGTTCTCAGAATTCTTAATTCTAAATTCTCAATTTTAATTTACAATGAGTTCAATGTCCCTACGAAAAATATCATCAAAGCACCTAAATACTATATTAGTACTATGGAACTATTTGGCTGCGACACTTGTTATTACGCTGCTTTTTAGTGCAGTGGTGCCGTTTCATATGGATGAAGTTATAGCGTATCTATGGATTCGCTGTTACGACTACCCAGGCAATTTCGTGACACCAAATGACGACTGTACAGGGTTTTGGAGTATGAACGTACTTGGCACAGGTATCATCTTACCGCTTCGTGTATATTTCTACGCAGGAGCTATACCGTCATTGTTTTATTATCCTATCTATTTCATCTGGAAGAGCTACCTTTCTGCAAGGTGGCTTGGTGTGCTGTGGATACTCGCACAGTCTTATTGTATTCAACAGCTCTTTCGCATCCCGATGAAGCGGGTATTCATCGCACTTATACTCTTCTTACCCTACGTCTTTCAGCATATCGTCGATACAGGACCTGTGGGGTTACAGATAACAGGGGTATTTGTCATACTGTGGCTTACAAAGAAATGGGCACAGACACCTAAGCTCCTGTATCCAGTTTTTATTGCACTCATTGTGTTTATTTCCATCTGGACGAAGCTTACCTACGGATGGATGATCCCTGGTATAATAGTTCTTCAGGCATTACTTCTGTTTGAAGAGCGGGATCATTTGAAAAAGATGGATACAGAGTATCTCCTCAACCAAGTGTATCTAAGTGTCATCATCTGTACGGTCTGCACTGCAACTCTGCTCTTTTCTACAGAGGTAAACAACCCTACGCAGATGCCGCTTCTTGATCAGTTGTTTACACAGTCAGGCAAAAGCTATTCGTTTGTGAGTATGGTAAACGATGTTCAGACATTGCCTGCACTGCACATATTGTTCAATCCCTTGGAGACAGCAAACCGAATATATGAGATAAGGCCAGCAGGAGCATTGGCATATTTCTACAGTTTCCTTGTCTATGGATCTTTACCTTTTATTCTCTTTGCACTCTGGTGTGGAAAACGAATTTCTAGCGTAGCCTTACTGCGGTCGAGTGTAGGGTATGGCATTTTTCTGATGACTTTCTTCTTCATCGCAAAAAACCGTGAAGTCTGGACTATGCATCATACCGTTCTTGCATTGCCATTCTTCGTCTTCGCTATAGCAGCGCTCTTTGCAGGTATCAAATGGAACCAAAGGCTGCGTCTCGCAACTTCATGCGTAGCAACGCTATTTATAGCACTCAATCTTTACTTCTTCCTCGTGATGATCTCCCAGCCAGTATTGAGCGAAGCCGACCCCTCTCGTCATACCATCAATCAGATCCTCGCAGATAAACGCCTTGCGCAGCGCTATCTGTATATCAGTATCGACAGAGGGATGTACTTCTTGCAAGCTATGTATGGACACCCGGATCAGCGAAATATTTTTCGAGAGCCTCTCAAGTACCAGTGGCAAGTCGATGAGATCAAGACCGCTCTCTATGCAGATAACCGCAAGGCATTATTCATCTATGACACCAAGGTTCAGCTCACAGATCTAGACTATGTGCGAGAGCATTTTGATGTGGTTCGTTGTAGGGCTATTCCTGAGAATGCTGTCTGGCAGGTTCTCCTCGAAGCTGATGAGGAGGGGAATACGTGTTTATAAATCCCAAAACACAAATCCCAAAAGAGGTGCGAGGTTTTGAGATTTGGAGCTTGGGATTTGGGATTTTAAGAGCGTTATTTCTTCTTCTGTTTCTTAAACATCTCACCAAGGTATTCACCTGTGTAGCTACCTTTTGTCTTTGCTACTTCTTCTGGTGTGCCTTTAGCGATGATCTTTCCACCGCCACTTCCACCGTCTGGCCCAAGGTCTATGACGTAGTCGACAGATTTGATGATATCGAGGTTATGTTCTATCACTAAGACAGTATTGCCCTTCTCAACTAAGCGCTGAAGTACTTCAAGAAGCTTCTGGATGTCATCAAAGTGCAGACCAGTTGTAGGCTCATCGAGGATGTAGAAGGTTTTACCTGTTGCGCGGCGCATGAGTTCTGTCGCTAGCTTGATGCGTTGTGCCTCTCCACCAGAGAGCGTCGTAGCACTTTGGCCAAGGTGGATGTAGGCAAGACCAACATCAAAGAGTGTCTCTAATTTCTTTTTGAGTGCGGGGATAGCAGTGAAGAACTCCAAAGACTCACGTACAGTCATATTGAGAATATCTGCGATCGTCTTTCCTTTATGTGTAACCTCAAGCGTCTCGCGGTTGTAGCGCTGACCTTTGCACGTCTCACACGTCACGTAGACATCTGGTAGGAAGTGCATCTCGATTCGTTTCAGACCATCTCCTTCACACTCCTCACAGCGACCACCCTTTACGTTGAAGCTAAAACGACCTGGCTTGTAGCCACGAAGTTTGGATTCTGGAATCCCTGCAAAGAGGTCGCGGATATCTGTAAATATACCTGTGTATGTTGCAGGATTACTGCGTGGCGTACGACCAATAGCAGACTGGTCGATGACGATAGCTTTGTCGAGTTCGCCTAGGCCTGTTATAGATTGTACATTTTGCGGACGAGCTTTTGCTTTGTTGAGCACATGGAGAAGTTCTGGTCCGAGTATTCCATGGATCAAGCTCGACTTTCCAGAGCCCGATACACCTGTGATGCCGATCAGACACCCCAGAGGGATTTTGACGTCGACGTGCTGTAAGTTATGGTGATGTGCATCGGTGATAGTGATGTACTTTCCGTTTCCTTTACGCCTCTTTTCTGGGATCTCTATAAATTTCTTTCCACTTAAGTATTGTCCAGTCACAGAGTTTTTATTTGCAACCAACTCTTCTGGTGTTCCTTGTGCTATAACTTCACCACCATATTTACCTGCACCAGGGCCAATCTCAAGGAGGTAGTCTGCAGTTTGGATAGTCTCTTCGTCATGCTCCACAACGATCACTGTATTTCCGAGATCACGTAGTTTCGTCATTGTAGAGATGAGTCGTGCGTTGTCTCTTTGGTGGAGACCGATGCTTGGCTCATCGAGAACGTAGAGAACTCCTTGGAGAGCAGAGCCTATTTGTGTCGCAAGACGTATTCGCTGAGCTTCACCGCCAGAGAGTGTTGCCGCACTACGCGAGAGAGTCAGGTAGGTCAGTCCGACATTCTCAAGGAATGTAAGCCGAGAGATCACTTCCAGTAAGACTTTTTTTACTATCGTAAAGTCATACGCACTGAGGGGCGCGATTGTAGACGAAGTTATCCATTCTTTTTCACGGTGCTCTGGTGGTACAAGAGCGACGAAGAATGATTTGGCCTCGTTGATACTCATCTCCGTACCATCGACGATGTTAGAGTCACCGACAGTGACACCAAGGATTTCACGCTTAAGTCTGCGTCCGTTGCAGCTTATACAAGAAAGTTCTTCCATATACCCTTCTATCTGACTTCGCACGTAGCTACTATCTGTTTCACGATGTCGTCGTTCAAGGTTTGGAACCACTCCTTCATATTTTGTTTCGTATGTGCCATCAAAACTAGCGGATTCATAATCCACCATCAGTTTTTTGTCGTACCCATTGAGGATGATGTCCTTATGCTCATCCGATAGTTTTTGCCACGGTATTTGCATACTAAATCCTACTTCTTCAGAGAGCGTTTCGAGAATCTTTACCATGAAACCCATACGGCTTGCAGATGTTGTCCAAGGATGGATGGCACCTTCTGCCAAGGAGAGCTTAGAGTTTGGGATGAGTGTTGGTTCATCAATACGAAGAATAGTGCCAAGTCCATGACAGCTTTCACAGGCGCCATGTGGAGAGTTGAATGAAAAACTGCGTGGCTCGATACGGGGGATGTCGATCTCTGGATGATTTGGACAGGAAAAATCTTCACAAAACCGTGCCTCCTCATTTGTATCTGCATCGACAACTATCATAGATCCTTCCCCTTTTTTCAGACAGAGTTCAACAGAGTCTGCTAGCCGAGATCTGTTTGGATTTGACATATTTTCTTTAATTTCAAGGTCGCGCACCACCATACGGTCGACGATGATTGCGATGGTGTGGTGTTGTTTAGGATCGAGTTTGATATCCTCATCCACAGTGACTATTTGACCATCTATGCGCATACGTACAAATCCTTCTCTGCGTATCGCATCCAGAATCTTGATGTGCTCACCTTTGCGTCCATCGACGATAGGAGCGAGGAGAAATACCTTTTTACCTTCTTCCATACTTGCGATAGTATCGACGATCTTACTCGATGGTTGTTTTTGGAGTTGCTCATTACACTCGGGGCAGTGTACCTTGCCCACCTTAGCCCACAGTAGTCGCATATAGTCATAGATTTCTGTCGTTGTTCCAACAGTAGAACGAGGATTTCGCGGTGCTGTTTTTTGGTCTATGGAGATGGCAGGACTCAATCCCTCTATGCTTTCAACATCTGGCTTCTCCATCTGCGATATAAATTGTCGTGCATATGCAGAAAGACTTTCCACATACCGCCGTTGCCCTTCTGCAAATATCGTATCAAATGCGAGAGAGGACTTTCCAGATCCTGAAAGACCAGTAATGACAGTAAGTTTATTACGTGGGATCTCGACGTTGATATTTTTAAGATTGTGCATCTTTGCACCCTTTACAATGATTTTATCCATAATTATGAGATATGTAAAAAACGCCCGCAGTCGTTGTGCCGCGTAGCAGAACGCTAGCTTAGCTACAAAACAGGCTCTTGTCTAGGGTAAAGGCTAAGTTTGGATAAATTACCAATGTGTTCCTAGTTCCTAGTTGCTCGTTGCTGGTTCCTTATAATACACATTCTTCAAAATACGCAAAAAAAGAAGCAAACTAGGAACAAGGAACTAGGAACAAGCAACTCTACGCAGTAGAATAGCTCCGTGTTCACAGGAATCATCGAATCAATGGCTTCCGTTAAAGATCGTACAGATACGCAACTTATCGTAGGGCGTCCAGCTCATTTCGACGATATCCGTATCGGTTCAAGCATCGCAGTATCTGGTGTATGTCTCTCTATTGTTGATTTTTCGGATGCACATATGACATTTGATGTCATCGATGAAACTTGGTCTCGGTCAAACTTTGTCTCCCTTCAAGAGGGAGACAAAGTAAATCTTGAGCGTGCCATGAAAGCAAGTGATCGACTTGAAGGGCACATTGTCCAAGGTCACTGTGAAGTTTCAGCAGAAATCTGCAATCGAAGTAGTGACGGTATAGATGTGGTCTTGCCCGAGGACCTTCTTCCATTTGTTGTCGTAAAAGGTTCCATCACACTCGACGGCGTATCGCTTACCGTTGCAGCGCTCAAAGGAGATATTTGTTCCGTTGCCCTTATTCCACTCACACTTGAGCGCACTACACTTGGTATACGAAGAGAAGGGGAGTGTGTAAATGTAGAGACGGACATTCTTATACGCCACGCAAAAAAAATAGCTCACTGTTCACCTGCACATGCGCACTGATACACCTCCTCTCGTACGAGATTACATCAATCCTAACTGGAAGATTGGCATCGTCACATCGTCGTTTTACAAAGAGGAGATAGACAGCTTGGCAGAAGGTGCTATAGACGAGCTTTTAAAAGCTGGTATTGTACAATTACATTGTAAACGATATGACGTTCCAGGCTCATTTGAGATTCCGCTTATTGGTTCAGCTCTAGCCAAAAAAGGCGAAGTGGATGCACTCATCGGTCTCGGTATAATTGTTGAAGGGCAGACGCAACATGCACGTCTTCTTGCAGAGCAAACTGCACGAGGAATTATGGATGTGCAGCTACAGTATGGTATACCTTTTGCTTTTGAAGTTCTGTATGTAGATGCGCTAACAGATGCGCAAAATAGATGTTCAGGCTCTGGAAATAAAGGTAAAGAAGCAGCTAGTGCAGTCTTGCACGCTCTTGCCACAATCGAGCATATCAATTCATGAAACCTTGCACATCTGGGGCGTATCGCGGTAGCATATGCGGTAACCCTCCCAAAGATCTATGGTTCAACGTACTTGGTATAGTTTGCCTCTCGGCCTTCTGCTCATTGCAGGAGTTGCACATGCGTCTATTTATTCAGACGTACCAGACGGACATATGTACCAAGACCCAGTAGAAACCCTCTCAAAAACTGGAGTAATAGGAGGTAATCCAGATGGTACATTTGCACCAGATCGCGCTGTGAACAGAGCAGAACTTCTAAAGATGCTTTACCTTGCAAAAGGAAAAACGCCAGACCAAAGTAGTGTCCGATGTTTTCAAGACGTCCCACCCAATGCATGGTTTGAAAAGTATGTTTGCGATGCCGCTGTAAATCGTTACGTCAATGGATACCCAGATGGTAGCTTCAAGCCAGGACAGGAAGTGAACCGTGTCGAAGCGATCAAGATGATCACCAATATCTTTGGCATCGAAGTTGCAGAGATCTCCGACTCCGATCGTGATGTCATCAATTTTGTCGATGTCTCTACATCTGCTTGGTATACCAAGTACTTGTATGCTGCATTTTCGAAACATATGCTTCCCATAGTAGGACAGGAGGGACCACGGTTTTATCCTGATGAACCACTTCTTCGTGGTGAGTCAGCTGCATACATTTACAACGGACTCAATGTGGAACTCCTCCAAGCGCGAGCGGAGGCAAATTCATCTAGTAGTAGTGACGAGGAAGAAGAAAGCTCTTCATCAACGGAATCAGAAGAAGAGTCTAGTAGCTCAGCAACAGCTGCAAGTAGTGCGAAGTCCAGTGTGCCAACAGGCCAAAAGACAAGTGATGTCAAAGTCAGCTTCCCATTTGATAAGAGTGGTAAGTTCGACAAAAAGAGGCCATATCTCTACACATTTACTCTCGACTCTGCGACAACAGCATTTACAGAAGTAGAGCTCGGTACTGCAGGGACCGTAACATGTCGTTTATACCTGCTGAAAGAAAACGGCTTCTCCGATGAGTATTACCTTGGTCAACAAGAGGGTAAGAAGTGCTACCTTCACGCATCACTCAATAGAGGGAATTACCAGTTACAACTTCAGCCTTCTGTAGCAGATGCAACATTTACGGTACGTTCTGTAATAAAAGAAGGAGATGGTAACGATGGATTTAGAGATGCTATCCGCATCTACGAAAACCAATCTTCCAACTATACACTTGGTGTTAACGACATCACTGACTGGTTTAAATTTGTGATGACTGCGGAGTCTCTGATGACACTCGATCTTACCAATAGTGCAGATCTGGATTGTCTCGTCTACCCAATGTCCGATGTAGATCTTTATGGATTTACAAGCCCTGAGTGCAACAAAAGCTACTTGTACCCCGAAGGTACATATTTTGTCGCTGTGCACCGAAAGATTGCCTCAAAATCTGTCCAAAAGAGCTATAGCATCTTGCTGCGCCGCTAGAACATCTTAATAGAGAAATAAGGGACTGGAAGTATTGATACCAAGAAAGGTTTTTTTGAGTAGAACTCTCTTATTACACTTATTTCCCTTATTTCTCTTCATAAATAGGACCTCATCATCCATAATCAATTCAATGAACAAGCTTTCAACAATCAAACAGGCAATAGACCAGCTCCAATCCGGAGGACTTGTCATCGTTATCGATGACGAGGGACGAGAGAACGAAGGAGATCTTGTCATAGCAGCAGAGTATATTTCTGAAGAGAAGATGGCATTTATCATCCGTCAAACTGGTGGCGTTGTCTGTCTTTCACTAAGCAATGCAATTGCTGACCAACTCGACTTACCACCGATGGTACGTACAAATACTTCGCAGCATAAAACATCGTTTACAGAGAGCATAGAGGCGTCTGTAAATGTAACGACGGGTATTTCTGCTCATGACAGAGCGCAAACTATTCTAGCAGCCATCAACTGTGCTGCAGCACCAGAGGATTTGTGTCGCCCCGGACATGTATTTCCACTACGTGCAAAAGATGGTGGTGTTCTCATTCGAGCAGGTCATACAGAGGCATCAGTTGACCTATGTATACTTGCAGGACTGCGTGCAGGTGCTGTTATCTCTGAGCTGATGCATGAAGACGGTACGATGATGCGACTACCTGCACTACAAGAGTTTGCAACTTTGCACGAGATTCCCATCGTTTCTATTGCAGATTTGATCGCTTATAGACATCAGAAAGAAAGTTTTATACGACGCGAAGCTGAAACTATTCTTGAAACAAAAACAGGGCAGTGGCGAATGATTGTCTATAAAGATACAACATCCGATGCAGAACATGTTGCCCTTATTAAAGGAGTTATCGACCCTATGATACCGACACTTGTTCGTGTGCATTCCGAGTGCCTCACAGGGGATGCATTTGGCTCTGTACATTGTGACTGTGGTGGGCAGCTCGATGCAGCTATGCAGAAGATCGCAAAAGAGGATATGGGTGTCGTCGTCTATATGAAGCAAGAGGGGAGAGGGATTGGCCTTACGAATAAAGTAAAAGCCTATGAGCTACAGCGAACAGAGGGTGTAGATACCGTAGAAGCGAATACTCGGCTTGGCTTACCCTCAGATCTACGAACCTATGGCATAGGGGCACAAATCCTGAAAGACGTTGGAGTAGGCAATATCCGTATGTTGACAAATAATCCTAAGAAGATCGTTGGTCTCGATGGATATGGACTGCACATTGTAGAACAAGTACGTCTCGAGCAGTCAGAGCTTTCAAAAAAGCAACGCACCTACTTGCAAACAAAAAAAGAAAAGATGGGACACTGGTTGGAAAATGTATAATGACGAAATTCAAAAAAACAAAAAACTAAAAAAAACAAAAATTTAGTGGTGACTCTCATCGCTTTTGAAGTTTGGAATTTGTGATTTGTAATTTAATTAGTGTATATAAAAAATAATACATGTATATACAAATAAAGTGTATATAAGAAGTTATACAAAACCTCATGTATATCAAAAGTTATACATATATATAATGTATTACGAAAAAAACCAAAAAAAACCAAAAAAAACGTGTAGAAAATTGACGGGTAAAATCATGCAAAAAACACACTGCTTTACACGTACTTTTACGCTTTGTATAAACAAAAACACAGTAGTTCACTCTAAAAGTGCATAACACACTAAAACATAATTGTATTTTTACGCTTCGCAAAAGCCCTTTTCGTTTGTGTAAAGACCCGTAAAATTACATTCAATCCTTTCCTTTTATTTATTCCACCCTTGTTATATGGCTGTACGTAAGAAAAAAGCTGTAAAGCGCACTCCTGCTAAGCGCAAGACTGTAAAGAAGGCAGCTCGCAAGCCAGCTGCTCGTAAGACAGTAAAGCGCAAGCCAGCTGCGAAGAAGAAGACAACTGCTAAGAAGGCAGTTCGCAAGCCTGCAAAGCGTAAGGCTGCAAAAAGGAGGAAATAATTCATCCCTCTTACTGTCTAGGCTTGAAAAGCACCTTCCGCTCGCGGAGGGTGTTTTCATAGCTATATATTTCTTACTTCTTTAGTCGGTCGAGAAGCATGCGAAAACCACCTTTGCCGTACTGAAGAGCTCGAGAACCTCTTGTGATCTTGCTTATACTCAGATGCAGTTTTTCTGCTATGTCTCTTTGTGGAAGACCACTGTCTAGCTCTTGTATCAGTTGCCAGCGCTCTGCTAGAGAGTCCAACTCCTTCGGCGTAAGCATATCTTCGAGAAACTTCTCAGCCTCTTCGGGATTGTGGATACTTGCAAATAGCGTATAGAGCTCCCTGTAGTGTTTCTGAGGAATTTTCATAGAGTTCTTTTACTATACCTGTTGACGAGCCGAAGTGCAAGGTGTACCGTTACAGCGTTACATGATTACAGCAGCTTCAGAGGTTGGCTTGCAGACTATAGACGATACACCTGTATTGTCAGATGAAGATGTCATAGGTCCAGATGGTCGCAAGGCAAAGCTCTATGTGCACTATCATGGAGTATTACCAGAAGGTGCCATATCACCAGATACGAACATGGCTACTATTACGACGAGCGAGCATCGAGCAAAGTTTATCTCCGCTATTGATACGGTTGATAATCCATTTGCCATAGACGATATGCACTCATTACGAGAGGTGGAAACAAGCCTAGAGGCGAAGGGAGTACCTAAAGATATTCGTGTTCAGATTCTTAGAGCGCTAGAAAGAGACACCTTTGCGAGCAAGTTTGACATCATTCGTGATGCAACAAGAGGAAATTTCTCTGCTGTGGTATCTCAAATAGGCCCAGACCCTCGAACAGTACAGCGTGAAAAACAAGTGGCAAAAGAGGAGACTAATACTAGAGGATGGTAGATATGGTTTGATGGGCTCTTCGACTTCACTGTGTTTCGCTCCAGCCGTCGCCTCTAGGCTATCAGTCGCGGCGAGACCGCATATCGACGGATGGCCGGCAGGCAGAGTCATTCGACTCTACTGATTACTAGTGGTTTACCATGAGCGAGGCCCCAGAGGGCCGAGTCGAATGGTGCCCGCGGTAGGACTCGAACCTACAACCCCCGGTTCCGAAGACCGGTGCTCTATCCAATTGAGCCACGCGGGCGAGTATTTGAATGATAATCTAGAACCGAACACCGCACATCTTTTTTTATGCTTTCCTGACCTCCGTCAGGAAATACCCAGTTGCCTGTCCACCATAGCCCAGAGGCGACGGCTGGAGGCGAAGGTGGAAGCCATGCGGGCAGGTAACCCAATCATAGCTGATTGAAGGTTAGCCCAGCAATTTATTGCTGGGCTATTTAGGTAATCAGAAGCAATGTATTGCTGTTTGTAATATGAGAAATAAAGAATTACGGTATAATCCCCACATGCCTCTCAAAGACGACAAAGACGAGTTTATCTCCCAAAGTAACCAAGATGCTCTCAAAAGCCGAAATCAGGTAAAAGAGGAGAAGTTGAAGGAAAAATCTGCACGCAAAGGCAAGCTCAGTGAACTGCAACGAAATTTACTGATGCAGCAAGTTAGTGAGGGTGCAGATATAAATGCTGCTCATGCTGATGAAGAAACCAAGAAGCTAAAGCAAAGACAGGAAGAGAGTGATGACACAGAAACTTTTGGTCGTAAGTCTGCAGATGATATGAAGCTAGACGCTCAAGCACAAATCGATGCAGATACCCTCATCGCTTTAGAAGCTCTCGATGAAGAAGAAAAACGCGAATCCGAACAAGAATATCATGATGATGCTGCGTAGTATCTCACTATTGTTGGCACTAGGATTTTCGGTATCTGCGCATGCTGCGTTCTTCGACATCAACTCCAGTCCTTACCGCACTGCCATAGAAGCCCTAGAAAACAGTGACATTATCGAAGGGTATGCAGATGGATCTTTTCGCCCTCAAGCCCTCGTCAATCGTGCAGAATTTACGAAACTTGTTGTCTATACACTTGGACCAGAGACTGCACCTGGTTGGATAGAAGACCCATGTGACTTCATGGCTTATACAGACACAGAATGTTCTCAGTACAAACCAGAACAACTATTTCCAGATGTGCCTGTAGATATGTGGGAAGGAAAGCTCAATCGTATTCTTGGCATAGCGAAGTCTAAAGGGTACGTGCAGGGAAACCCCGATGGCTCATTTGCACCTGCACGTTCTGTAAACTTTGCCGAAGCTGCGAAGATTATCACGAAAGCACTTGGATACAGTCCATATGCATCTATCCCATGGTATGAAGAGTATATCGATGAGATGTATGCGATCAATGCAGTCCCACCTACAGTGCGCACTGCAGATCAATTTCTTACTCGTGAGGAGATCTCGGAGATACTCTTTCGCATCCTCGTAGATCCCGTAAGAACATCATCGAGTTCTACTCCACAGCGCACTGGAGGGGGTATATTTGACCAAAAAGACCCTGCACGCTGTGGAGATGGTATTCTCGATTCTTGGGAACAGTGTGATGATGGAAACAAAGAGAATGACGATGGGTGCAGTAGTATTTGTATAGTTGTAGATCAACCTACTCGTCATGGATCATTAAGGATTGATCAACGCCCACTCGGTACATTAACTACAGCAAAGGGAGCGAATGACATCGTCCTCCTCTCCTTCAATGCAGTCGCTGGAAGACAGAATATGTTCCTCAATGTTGTGAAGTTTAAGACAGACACGGGGTCGTTCGACAGTGCGACCAATTACCGACTCTACTACGACCAATCTGGAGATGGAAATCCAAACACCAGAGCAGATTCAGCTGTGCCGCAGGGGGACTTCCTTACATTTGCGAATCTGAGTATTCCTGTACGAGAAGGGGAGTACACAGCCGTTGAGCTTCGTGCTGACATCCCAAATAGTGGTACATTGAACAACTTTAGTGTTCAACTAGCGACATCACTCTCAGACTTCATAGAAGGGACAGATGCAGTCGATGGAGAAGATGTAACGGGCATCAAAACAGATAATGCTGACTGCACACAAGTCTCGATCTGCTGGATCGCGGTGTATACTCAAACGTCTAGAATGATCACACTAGGAACAGTGGGAAGTTTGTACGTGTCCAAAGACTCCAGCGGCATCTCTAGTCATCAGCTTCTGCTAGGAGAGAAGAGTCAGGATGTGCTTCGACTCGAGTTCTTCGCTCAAGATGAAGACATCGAAGTGACAAAAGTGGGCATCGGAGGGGGGACGAGTAGTATTGATCATCTCGAACTGTATTACGAAGGTGCGAGCTCATCGTTTGCGACTGCTCGTCAGTCTACTTGTACGACAGTAGCCTCTGGACTTTTCTGTGCAGATACAGCGTTCATCGTCAAAAAAAATGATACTGTAGACGTCATCGTTCGTACTGTAGTCAAAAGTGATGCTAGTGGTGGAACAAGTGGTGAGACAGTGACTTTTGTCCTTTCTGCAGCAATTGCTGGAAACGTGGCAGTGGAGGCACGCGGCGCAAGTTCGCAAGTTGAGCTTATCCAAAACGACGGAGACTCCACAGCTGCAGGGGAAGTCTTCATCGGTAGGAGTAATGCAGGAAGTAACAACGCGATAGAAGGCCCCACACACGACCTTGTCGGAGCAAAGTTTGCATCCATCTCTAACAGTCACATCGACGGAGATGACAGCCCCGTGCCATCTGGTCTTTCTACTATTGGGCAATTTACATTTCGAGCTGAACAAAACAGTAATAGCATGCTCGGCAACAATGCCATCAACTTCCGTACGCTTGTGTTTAAGATCTCTGCGACAAACATATCATTTGTCGATGGATCTATCGGCATCTTCAATCCGAGTAATAGTGGAACAGTGCACAGTTGCAGCAATAGTGGGACGACAGGAAACATCACTGTTACGTGTAGCAGTCTGACATCTAGCGTGATCGCCACAGGTATCTCCGAAGGAGACAGCCTAGAGATAGCGGTGCAAGGCAACATCTCAGACCCTCAAGTTAGCAATGGCAACAGTGTGCTTCAGGTACAGCTCAGTAGCCTCGGTAGTAGAAGTAGCCTTGGTACGATCGTTTGGGATGATGACGTTTTCCCATTTGAGTGGGTGGATCTGGGTGTTTCGAAGGTAAGTTCTACGTTGTACAGGTCGAATTAAGGTTGGTCGTTACTCGTTACTCGTTACTCGTTTTACATATGTACACAGGCAATTATTTTAGGTAGTAGTATAATAAACCAGTAACTAGTAACTAGTAACGCGTAACAAAAAGGTTAGCCTCCAAGCAGCCCCCCCAAGATTCCTTTTCCTTGGCTTCTTGTGCGTTCGCGGAGGAATGGGTTGAGTGACTCAGCAAATGTGCGCAAATTTCGTGTCTGCATGTAGATAGTCCCTGGTCCTTCAAAGGCGCAGACGAGACCTTCACCCGTTGTAACCATCTGTAGCATGCCTTTGCCTGCCGCTCGTAGGTCATACTTGATGGAGGACGGGAAGGCGACGATGTGTCCGTTGTCCACGATGAATGTCTCACCCTGCGCAAGTGTCTTTTTGATGATCCCTCCAAAACTAGAGATAAACATCTTTCCCGTTCCTTTTACTTTGATCATGAAGATACCTTCACCACTGACAAACCCTTTCCATCCAGAGAAGTGTGCATCACTCTCGACTCCTACTTCGGACGCCAAATATGAACCACCTTGGACGATGTATTCTTCATTGTTCAACGCCAACACCTCTACGTCTCCAACAGAGCGAGGTGCGAGGTAGACTTCGCTATTGTCCTGTTTTGCTTTGATGGTAGTGACAAAGAAGCTTTCACTTGTGAGTACTGTCCTCTTGATAGCCTTCCATGCTCCACCCTGCATCTTTCCCTCTATCTCTGCGGTGTCGTCCATAGCGAGCATCGCACCGGTCTCGGTGCGGATAGCTTCACCAGTATTCAACACACACTTCAGAGCACTATAGCTGGGTCGGAGGAGGATCTCAGTAGTCATAGCAATAATGTAACGCATATTGTAGGGGATGCATAGGACTTCTATTTCTCTCAGCACCCCTCCCTTTAGGGAGGGGTACCATGTCTATTTTTATGTTGAGATGAGGCCAACCATGTAAACTCAAAATAATGACCGACTACAAAGAGATCCTTGGCGCCCTGAGTGTATTACTAGCACTCTCTGCGTATACGTTGTACATACGAGACATCTTCGTCCACAACACCAAGCCGCATGCATTTTCGTGGATTGTGTGGGCAGTACTCGGTGGCATCGCATTTGCAGCACAGCAGTGGGGAGATGCAGGTGCAGGTTCTTGGGTCACATTTACAGACATGTTCCTCTGCACGTTGATCTTCGTGATAGCACTGTGGAGAGGGGAGAAGGGCTACATGCAGTTTGACTGGATCACTCTTGCACTTGCAGGAGTCGCTCTCATCCTTTGGAAGCTCACAGAGACACCCACAGCCTCTGTCATCCTCATCGCATTTGCAGACTTCCTTGGGTTCCTTCCCACATATCGCAAGAGCTTCCATAAGCCATGGGAGGAGTCTATGAGTATGTATGTCCTGAGCACCTGCAAATATACCCTGGCACTTCTAGCAGTAAGCTCGTATTCCATAGCTAGCGCTCTTTACGTAGGTGCGCTCATTCCCATGAATATCGTGTTAGTTGGGATTATTGTTGTGCGGAGGAGTCAGCTCAAAAAAATATAGCAGTGGCTGAAGAGAGTCTACTACGTAGACTTTGGCCTGCCAACCGAAGACAGCAGGAGCAGCGAAGATTTATAATGTAAGCCCGCCTACGCCAAGGCTTCGGCGGACAACCTGCTGCGCAGGTTGGCTGGGGAGGAGGGACTCGAACCCCCGATGACGGGACCAGAACCCGTTGCCTTACCACTTGGCTACTCCCCAATATGACTGAGATTTCACGAGATTGAACAGCATTCGTCCACTTGCCTGCCCGTCCGAAGCCCGATGGCGTAGGCGGGGCTACTCCCCATGAAGTGGGGAAATGATATGAGAATGTCCCCATGGACACCAATCTTTTTTCTATTTTGTAGCAACAGAGCTCCATATTAGGCTAGACTGCGCTTACTATGGACGCACCAACCAAGAAATTCCTCTTCGATCTGCTCTCTACTCCAAGCCCTACAGGGTTTGAGCATAACGGACAACGTGTCTGGGCAGACTACATCCGCCCTTTTGCAGATACTGTCCAAAACGATGCTTATGGCAACGTCTGGGCTACTATCGAAGGTACAGAGAAGGGCAAAAGCCTCATGTTCGAGGCTCACGCAGACGAGATCGGCTACATGGTGAAATATGTCTCCAAAGATGGATTCCTCTCTGTAAGCTCCATAGGAGGAAGTGACGTGGCTACTGCTAGAGGCAGATGGGTGACGTTCTTCGGAGATAAAGGTGAGGTACAAGGAATCATCGGAAACACTGCCATCCACATTCGAGACCGCAAAGACGGAGACAAAGCTCCAGAGGTGCATGATCTCTTTGTAGACATCGGTGCGAAGAGTGACAAGGACGTAGAGAAGATGGGCATCCGTGTCGGACACCCTGGAGTGTATACAGATACCGTAAAAGATCTTGGCAAGAACTGCATCGCAGGTCGTGCAATGGATAACCGCATTGGTGGATTCATTCTTACACAAGTTTTGAAGAACCTTGCAAAAACAAAACCAAAGTGGACTATTCATTTTGTAAACGCAGTACAAGAAGAGATCGGCGGACATGGTGCGAAGATGATCTCACATCGGCTCAATCCTTCGGCTGCTCTTGTCTTCGATGTGTGTCATTCCACAGACACTCCGGGCATCAAGCATGCACAGCACAGCCAGATAAATATGAACGAAGGCCCTACAGTGACACATGGTTCCTGTAACCACCCTGCTGTTGTGCAGAGACTCATCGATACGGCAAAGAAAGAAAAGATTGGTATCCAGCATGAAGCCACGTCTCGTTACAGTGGCACAGACACAGACCAGATCTTCCACATTCAAGAGGGGATACCAAGCGCACTTGTGTCTATCCCATTGCGTTACATGCACAGCGTTGTAGAGATGATCGACCTACGTGATGTCGACAAAGCTATAAAGCTTCTCACAGGATTTGCGAAGTCACTTGCACCGAAGGATGAGTTTTCCGTGAAGATCTAAACTAATTCATACTCATTCCTCGTGGCCCTTGTTGTATGAATAGCATCTCTGCAAACTCTTCTCGTAGTTCTGCAATTCCACGAAGCATAGACTGTTCAATTATCCATGTCATATCTGCTACTTGGTCGGGATCTGAAAATCTCTCACGAATCTCTGCCATTTCTCCGTACGAATCAGCCTGTAACTCTGCGATCAGCGCATGCATCTCTGCATGTGGATTATTCTCTAGGGATGAGCCATCACCGCCACCGAATATAGCATCAAGTTTTTGCATGGACAGAGTGTGAAGATGGCCGACAGTATAGGCAAATATGTGGATTGGGCAAGTCTGTACTGTTCCTGTTATGTGCTTCTATAAGCCAAAAAAACGGGGTATATATCACACTGCTGCATATTTATTGTGAGCATCTAGGAGAGGAAGCTTTCCATCAATAACGCACATATCGTGTACTCTTTGAACAGCTCGAGTAGCATCTTCTCTATTGATCCCGTAGATCATTGCGTTGTCTCCTCGACTAATGGATACGATATTCACCGGAGCACCTGCAAGGGTGATGGCAAGAGAGGCGCGTGTATTTTCTCCGATGCCAGAAAGATTATTCCCGATGCAGTAGATAAGCGTGTCATCCGTAAATCGTTCGATGCTGATATCGCGAAACTTTTCATCAAGAAATGTTTCGAAGTCATCAAGTACACCATCAAAATTAGGAACAATATCAGTATTGAGTACATCGTTACCAAAGGTAATGGTGTAGGTCACAGCACTCGGTGGTGTTAGGTCGATGGAAATATTTCGTTCAGCAAACCACGGTACAATCTTGGCGATAAATCCTGGACCAAGCATCTCTTCTGATCGGATCAAGATAGAAGTCGGTATACTTTTCGTTGCAACGATCTCTATGCCATTTGGCTCTGTGGGTGCATTGCCAATAAGTGTAGAGTTTTCTGCAAGATTTTCTTCTATAGGATTACAGACGACAAGGGGAATGTCATTACGTTTGCCGATATTGAGTGACGGTGCTTGCACCGCGCCACCATCTGCACCTGCATGATAATCAAACAGTTCCATGGCAGCGTTGTATGTGAGGTACCGCACGACGCGTGTATTTTGAATCTTGTTTGGGTCACCACTTCGTATGGGGTGATCTCCTTCTATAACACAGACAACTTTGTGACCCATATTTTGCACAGTGGCTGAAACTATTAGTGCAGTTGTTTCGGTGTATCCTCTCTCCCAGCCCACTCCTGACCGGTATCCCCCAAGTACAACGGTATTAGTATCTCCAGCGAGAACATCTTCTAATTGAGACCTTGTATGATGCTCTATGCGATCAATCGTTTGATCTCGGTTGTCTCGTGCATCTTCTGGTCCAAAAGCAAATGCACTTTCGGCTAAGCCATCATTCGAAATCATTGTAGGGGCTAAGCCTCTATTCCGTAGATACACGTTGTAGATCTCGGCTGCCATATCTTCCGCCATCCCAGTGATGGAGTAATAGGTGTCTTTTGTTTTTACGAGCCAGTCGTTTCCGATGCGCACAAGGTCATCTGGGGAACATCGGTTGATGATCCTGCGAATCGTTTCCGTGTGATATCGCACCATGCCATCCATTTGTGCGTGGGTAATGCCTTTTTCTGTAATCTTCTCATCTGCAGCTACTTCTGTACCTACCAATCCTAATGTGAAGCGCTCAATCCGTGTTATGAGATCGTGTGCTTTGCCTTTATTTCCTTCCCTGAGGGCGCTTCCTAGAGCAATCAGGTGAGAAGTCGTATTGAACCCTGCCTTCTCGTTGCCATCTGTATCGAAGTCGTGCACATCTGGATGGCGCAGCTCGTCATACTCTTTCCCTCCACGTATAGCAGACGTTACAATAATCTGCTTACCCTCCTCTGCTATATCTGCATTTTGCTTTAGTCGACCTGCAGCTGTGCCGCCGATCTTGCGTACACGCCAGTCAGCGTCTTTGATAGCGTCGAGTCCTGTGCGGGTGGGTCCTGAGTTGTTCATGATAGTAAGGAATATGAGTTAAAGAAAACCCCTTCTTTTGGAAGGGGCTGTTTCAAATTTTGAGGTTATAGCAGCTCTACCTTCCCATGAGGGGGGTCTTCTTCATCTGCTTAGTCTTAGTGGCGAAGTGGCGCATCGGGCTTACTGTAGGGCATAAATTAGAAAAGTCAAATTTCTATGCCCACATTCTTTTACCATTGGCGAGGATGCGAGGGTGGCCACTTTTAATTCCATCTTCTGACTCCAGTATTTCTACAGATCGACCATGTGTATCTACAGCAATGCCATGGATCATGCAATACTCAGGAGGTTTTTCGGTTAAGCCTTACATAGGTGCAATCCATTCAGCTTCATCAAAAGCATTGATAGTTGCTGGATCAAATATACGATGTACACGCATGTGTTGAAATGGCTGAAATCGAGGGTCTAAATCACTTGCTAAAGTTTTACATGCTGTAGTTTCAGGCATAGGTGTTCTTTCAGTGGTAGACATAGTATAAATTGGAAATACTGAATAAAAAATGTATACAAACTTTTGGGAGAAAGCAAAAAATCTCCTCACTTCTTGGATGAGGAGCTCGTATCTATCTAATTTTATACACGCAGCTGCCCTTCCGCCGTAAGGAGGAGTCTTTCGACTGTGTTCAGGAGAGCCTTGAACTGGTGTGTCATATAATTCACGAGAATATTGTACAACTACAGACTGGTTTGTCAATAGACCACCTAATTTCTACTCGCAATATACGCAGATCCATACCTTCTTTGTGTTGCTGTCGGTAGATCAGATTCACTATGGACAAGGTGCTGAAGCTGTAATGCAGCAGCAGAAAACCAGTTTTCGTACTTGGGTCGTACATAGTGAGATATGCCTACAACGGGGATGATCTCCATCTCTACTTGGCCATCTTCATAGTTCATATATCGTTCTACAAATCCATGAAGTGATCCATGCCAAAGATATGCATTGTGAGCATTGTCTACGATGAGATGTGTATGGTCATCGAGTCGAACATGTGAAAACTGATGCCATGGTTCACGAAAGCGATTATCTGGGTCTTTTGGCCAAATAGAGATGATACTACTGGGGATGTTGTGTTGGTTAAACATCTGGTTTGCATCTTCTCCATGGTCATTACAGTCGATAGCGTCATCATCCATTGTAGAAGCATCATTTGGAGACATGCGATAGGTTACAGCCCATTCGACAGAAGAACTGATATTACCATAAACACGACCTGTAGCTTCTATTGGATCTTCTAAAATTTCAGAACCAAAGTTTCCAAGTTCACTTGCAGCTACTTGTGTCATTTCGCTTATTTGCATTACATCTTTGCGTTGCTTGGGAGCGGAGATAGGCATCATGATAAAACGGAGATCTTGAACCTGAATCTTTGGATAATGGTACCGCACAATACGAATGATATTTTCTATTGAATAGTCTTGTCCGATATTTCTTGCGATGACTTTTTCTTGTGCATCTTGCTCTAGAGGTTTCGAAAGTTCACTTCCAGTTGCAGTCAATGCTGTGACTGCAGCAATGATGTTTACTATCATGTTATTTACATAAGAGCCGCGCTTGTTCTGCTCAGGTTTCTTTGGGGCAGATGGGGGAGAGTGCAGTCTGCGCATTAGACACATCGTACTGTGAAGTAGATTGCACTCGCAAGGAACTTCCACTTGCCTAGTTCTGCTTTACCACGAGAGAGATCCTTCAAACTGCACCGACTTCTCACCATCTGTTACTGCGCCAATGCTAAAGCTTTCGTGGCCTTTGTCTTTCAAATGTTTCATCACATCATCGACTGCATCGGGTGATACGACAATTGCGATACCCACTCCCATGTTGAATGTTTTCATCATCTCAGCGTCTTCTACTGAACCCGCTTCGCGGATCGTATGAAAGACAGGAGGCATCTGCATCTTGCTCAGATCTACCACAGCATTTTTATCTGCAGGGAGGATGCGGTTAAGGTTTCCTTGTACACCACCACCGGTGATGTGTGCCATGCCATGGACAGCGTCGTTTCCAAAGAGTCCTTTGAGCGCATGGTAGTAGCATGTGTGTGGCCGCATAATAGCTTCGAGGAATGTCACACCCGCACACTCACTTGTTTGCAGACTGGGGTCCTTGTCCATAAGGGAACGGACAAGAGTGTAGCCATTGGTATGAAGTCCGTTCGATGCGACTGCGATGATCTGGTCACCAGATTGGATCTTCGATCCGTCGATGATCTTCGATTTCTCCACGACTCCTACGACGCTTGCGGCGAGAGCGTATACACCAGGTTCAAGTACTCCCGGCTGCTCTGTTGTCTCTCCACCAGTCAGAACACAGTCTTGCTCTTTGCATGCATCGGCAAATCCTTTGACGATCTCTGTCACTACAGACTTCTCCATCTTTCCACAGATGATGAGGTCTTGTGTGTACTGCGGAGTCGCACCCATCACAGCGATGTCATCTATAAGGTGGTTGATCGTATCGAAACAGATCGATCGGACAAAGCCATGGTCGAAGGCAAGCTTCTGTTTTGAACCTGGCTCTTCGGTCTTGAGTACGAGGATGGGGTGTTCATATCCAGGAAACTTTCCATCTACAAGTGAGGCAAATGCGCCCAAGGTATTGAGTACACGCGGGTCTCCACTATCGATGCTTTCGCTCATGGAACGCTTGGCATCATCTGCTGCATCTATATCTACTCCTGCGTCTTTGTATGTGGTCATGACTCAATGCTAACATCTGAGTTACTTATTGTGTAAGGGAAATAAGGGAAATAAGTGTAATAATAGAAATAAGAGACTCCCTTATTCCCCTTATTTCTTTTATTCCTCTTATTTCCTTTGGTCTAGAAAGCCAGAGGCTTAATCATTACACTGTGACTATGAAAACTTCGAATCGCACATTTCAGATAACTCTACTCCTCCTCGCAGTTGCGGATGGATCGCTGGGATACCTGTTTCTTTTTGATCCTGCGACTATCAGTAGGATCTATGGAGGAGCCCCTTTGGATAACATGCATCTCTACCTCAGTGTAGGGTTAGGGTGTTTGCTTATTACGTTTGCCATTGGTGCCTTGTTCGCATTCTTTCGACCTATTCAGAATGCAGCCATAGCTATTCTCCTTATACTTTCGCACTTCTCTCTCTTCATCGCAGATGTCGTTGCCCTTGCACGGAATCAGATGGTTGCTACAGACCTACTTCCAGAGATGGGCTATTACCTTACTATTTCTTTATTATTAATTAGGTTTTACCCGTCGAAGATTGAATCGAAGGATCTAGAAGACCAAAAAGATCCAGAGGAACCAAAGGAAAGAGACATATCTTCCTTGCCATCCACATCTTCTGAGTCCTCTGCATCCTCCAGTTCTACGACTGAGTAGCTACGATCTTGATCCTCTTTCCTCCTTCAGTATCTAGAGACGCCTTTTCGAGGGGGATCCTTCTGTCTTCTTTAGAGAATTCTTTTTCTACTGTATTGATCTGACCATCGGAAGAGTCTAGAACAAGTTTTCCATTATTGAGCACGAGGGTGCGAGTTTGGAGTTGATCTACGATGCTCATGTCATGTGTAGCTAGAACGACGGTAGTACCATTTTTATTGATGAGTTGCAGAAGATTGATCATCATGGCAGATTCCTCTGCATCGAGGTTACCGGTAGGTTCATCTGCGAGAAGGATCATAGGGTTATGCACGATAGCTCTTGCGATAGCAGTGCGCGCCTTCTCTCCTGCAGAGAGTGCACTCGTCATCGTCTTTGCTTTGCGTAGCAAGCCAAGGTCAGACAGTACAGCTTCTACGCGTTTAGAGATCATCTTCTGTGGGATGCCGCATACCTCTAGTGGAAAGGCTACATTTTCGGCAACAGTTTGGTTCCAGAGCAGTTTGTAGTCTTGGAAGACGACACCCACGCGCCTGCGAAAGAGTTGCAGTGCTGTGGGTGGTAAGCTTCTTAGTTCAACACCATCAATGATGATCTTTCCACTAGTTGCTTCTTCAGCACCGATAAGTAGATGTAAGATTGTAGATTTGCCAGAACCACTTGGCCCAGTAATACAGACAAGTTCTTTCGGGTGTATATCAAAGCTGATGTCTTCTAGGACTGAATCACCCTTTATCACCTTGCCGACGGATTCCAAGGTTATCATGCCTTTTATTATACTTAAATATGTGCAAGTGTCACTCTTCAAAGTTCTAGGTTGTATGTTGAAAGTTGTATGTTATGTATTGAGACCTAAAAATTACAACGTATAACTTACAACTGTTTAGATAGTATAACGTATACTTCTGAACTCCTATCCCGACTTGCAGTTGCGATAGCCACGTGCACGTATTGCCAGTTGAGCTTCAGTTCGCGGAGAAATTCATCAAAGTCAGAACCGCGGAGTACTTTCATCACACATGTTCCACCACTTTTAAGGTGAACCTCAGCTATGTCTACGACTGACTGAGAGAGTTCGATTGACTTCCATTGGTCAACATCTTTTATGCCACTGGTTGCAGGTGCAAGGTCTGAGATGATGAGGTCGAATTTCAAAATCTTTTCTGTGGCCAAGATCTTTTCTATAGCATCAATATCAGTAATATCTTCTTTATATAGTGTTACTCCTTCGATGGGTTCGATATTCTGAAGGTCGATACCGATAATCCTACAGCGCTTATACTGATCTGCAACGTACTGCAGCCAGCTTCCAGGGGCAGCACCAAGATCTAAAACAGTCATGCCATTTTTGAGAAGCCGATACTTTTGGTCAAGCTCAGCAAGCTTATACACACTACGAGCACGGAAGCCTTCCTCGGCTGCACGCCGGGACCATTTATCGTTGGGGGTGTATCGTTGTGGCATCAGAGTAAGGGGGTTTTTTTAGGTATTCCTACTTCACGTGGGTACTTCTTTCCGATCTTCCCGCGTTTGCTCAGTACAAGGATCTGTCGCTTGCCCCAGTCTCCAGGAAGTTCGTATTCATATCCTTTCTCAAGGGTACAACTAAGTTCAGCCCTAGCGAGTAAGCTGTCTTTGAGTTCTTGGTCGATGGTCATGCTCTTCCAGCAGAGGATATGCCCTCTCATCTTCACAAGAGGAGATGCATACTCTAGTAGCGTATTGAGTGGAGCGACTGCTCGAGCAGTGACGACATCAAACTGTTCGCGAAATGCGGAGTCTCTCCCTATGTCTTCCAGTCGACCAGAGAGCAACTGAATATTCTGTATATCCATCGCATCACAGATCCGACCTATTGCATCGATCTTCTTTTGTGTGGAATCAATTCCCGTGAATTTCGTCTCTGGCATAAGCAGCGCAAGAGGGAGCAGCGGGAAACCTCCACCAGTCCCGATGTCTGCGATATTCTTTGCACCTGCAAACAGCTCCAGATCTATCGCTGCAACACTATCGAGCACGTTGCCCACCCAACAGTTCTCTTCTGTACGAAATGCAGAGAGGTTCAGTTTTGCATTCTCTTCGAGAAAGCATGTACAGAGTTCATGGAGCCGCTTTTCGAGGTCGGGTGAAATTGTCATTTGACCTATACTATAGACCTTTAGGATACTTTTTTTGAATCAATCGAAGAGAAATAAGTGAAACGAAGTGGAATAAGGGAATTTTAAATAGATATGTACAAACGCCATTGAAATTCTATGCAGGGAATTCTTTTATTTCCCTTATTTCTTTTATTGCCCTATCTAATCAGTTCATTTTCTTTGCAATTAGTAATGTCCAGATTTACCATAGAGCTATGCCACACGGAAAAAGAATCGCAGAACTACTCATAGACATAGGAGCAGTAAAGCTCTCCATAGATCCTCCTTTTACGTGGGCAAGTGGCATCAAGTCTCCCATCTACTGTGACAATCGCATGATTTACAGTCATCCAGTTGCGAGAAACTTCGTGGTAGATGCCCTTGCAGATCGCATACGAAGCCTTCATATAGAGCCTGACTTTATAGCAGGAACAGCTACAGCAGCGATAGGCTGGGCTGCCTTGGTGGCAGATCGTATGGATCTTCCATTTGTGTATGTCCGATCGAAGCCAAAAGACCATGGTGCAAAGAAGATGGTAGAAGGGGACTTACCCAAAGGAAAAGACGTCGTAGTCGTCGAAGATCTCATCTCTACAGGAGGTAGCTCCATCCATACCGTAAATGCTTTACGAGAAGAATGTGATGCAAATGTCTCCGATGTTGTGTCTATCTTCACCTACGAGATGCTCTCAAGTGTCGAAAAGGCTCAGGAGGCACGCGTAAAGTTTCACTCAGTCGCTACATTTGGCACATTGCTTGAAGTAGCTGTAGAGCAGGGGAGGATGAGCATGGACGATATGGCAAACGTAGCCAAATTCTCCAATGACCCAAAGAATTGGGCATAAATGTCATATTAGATCCATTTCAAAGTTCAGCGGGGGGTGAATCAGTGTATCCGGCTTGTATTGCAGGAATCGTCAACCAGTATGTATTGCGCGTAGGAGGAGAAAAGCCACATCGACTCAGTTTATCGCAGCAAGCTGAGGTCACAACACGAATTCAAGAGATGCTGAGAGGTAGGCCGCATTATGCATTTATTGCACAGTATATTGCCACTACAGAAGTAGACCGAGCAGAACAATCTAATGCGCACAATAGTTCAAGAAGCCAATTACGCATCGCTTCGTAACATTCTCCTTTTTACTATGCCTACATTTTTAGAAACGTTAAATCGAGACAAAACAGACGGACCAGTGTTTAAGGCTTATGTAGAGCATATACATGAAGAACAGCTAGAAAACAGTCCTCAAAGGGAATCCTTTGCTCAAATTACAGTAAGGATTGCAGAGGAGCTTCG
>JAQBVR010000041.1 GCA_027623015.1 bacterium
TTTCGAAAATAAAAAAACAGAAACAATACAACTCCCTCTTCTCCGCAGAGGAGAGGGTAGGGGTGAGGTAGTCCTGCGATGCCTAAGTGTGCTGATCCACCACCTCTTGTAATTTCTGTTGGAAATTTGTCGATGAAAATTGCTTCGCATGTTGCGTAATTGCTTCACTGTCAAAATGCATCGATGCAAATCGATCTATTGCATCTGTAAGAGATGCAATAGTTTGCTCAGGGAAAAATACACCCGTTCGTCCATCTCGCACGGTATCGAGTACACCACCAAGGCCATAGGCTATTACTGGTGTGCCACATGCTTGCGCTTCAAGTGGTACGACGCCTGCATCTTCAAATTGCGGGAAGAGAAGTGCTTTGGCATTGGTATAGAGTCTAGGTAATTCCGCATCTTCTACAAATCCAAGCATCTCAACAGTAGGGCCAGCCATGGCTTTAAGTCGTGAAAAATCATCTCCTGTGCCTGCGATTTTGAGCGAAAAGCCAGATGCATTTGCTGCTTCTATTAGCAGATCAAATTTCTTATAGGGGACGAGTCTTCCTATTGCGAGGAAGTACGGTTTGTTTTGAGGTTCGGTCTCTCTTGTTTTAAAAAATCGCTCAGAGACCGGTGGGTGGATGACGATGCTCTCACGATCGTAGATACGTTTGATGCGCTCCTGTGTTGTGGTGGAGTTTGCGATAAACACATCGACACGTTTCGCAGTCGTCAGGTCCCAACGACGAATACGTTTAAGAAACTGTTTCACGGTCTTCCGTAAGATTCTTGGTACACCAAAGTCGAGTAAGTACATATCTTCCATCTCCCATGCGTACCGCATCGGTGTGTGGCAATAGCAGATATGTACTGCAGTTGATGGTGGTACGATACCCTTTCCCACCGCATGAGATGAGCTAACGACGACATCGTAAGCACTCAGGTCGATGTTTTCCAAAGCGCGTGGCATCCATGGTAGAAGTACTTTGTGGTTTCGCATAACTGAATACCATTTTTGTAGCGGTGTCGTAGAGATCTTTTGTGCATCTAGAGGTCCAAGTTTTCCATGCGCTGCGACAGTGGTATACAGTGGCGCATCTGGCCACATAGTACAGCATTCTGCGATGACGTGTTCCGCACCTGCAAAGGTAGGAAGCCAGTCTGCGACTAAAGCAAGTTTCATAGGAATGAATTATGCCATACTTTTAAGTAAGTTTGCAGTTTGTAATTTCCCGTTCATACTCTCTCCATGTCTCTGAGAAAATATTCCAAACTTCCGAAGCGATTTGAACGTAGTATTGGCAAGTCAACGCGTACACTAGTGCAGCGGAAGTACGATAGTGGTTCAAAACGAAGAAAAGAACGGTTCCGTCGCATCTTCCGGAGAGCACAGGGGGCATCGAAAGACTGGAAGAAGGTGATAACGCGCTGGTGTATAGGATTTTTCGTAAGTGCCATGGTATTGGCCATTAGCATGATGCTTTTTTCTCCCATATTGCAACTCCGTGATTTTCGCATCTACCGTCTCAACCCAAGACTCGATATAGAGCGTGTTCAGACAGTACTTGCTCCTCTCTTTGGAAAACATTTAGCTTTTCTTACGTCTGCAGAAGTCACAGAGCTACTTGAAGCAGAGATCTCCGATATTGCTGAAGTGTCTGTACAAAAGGACTATCCATCTACACTGCTTGTCACCATAAAACTCGATCCTCTCGTTGCGCGTTTACAGATCTCCGATCCAGATGAAGAAACTGCATCGACAGAGACAGGGTTTACCGCTGATTTTATTACAGACAAAGGAGTCTATATACATGTTGTCACACCCGGAGCCGAAGTTTTACCACTCATCAACATAGTGGATTGGGGAGTGAGACCTTCCCCTGGAACAGCACTGATACCCATAGAACTTTTAACACAGATGAACGCTGCGGAAAATGCTTTGCGTACACAATTTGGTCACGAAATCCAGGGACGAACGGTGTATTTGCGAGCACGAGAATTCCATATTCTTGCAGACGACATTAGTATATGGTTTGACATCAGTAACACGCTTTATCGCCAATTGCAGAGGTATAGATCATTACTACAGTCTGTAGCACTTGAGGACATCAATTCGTACATAGATCTACGTCTCGCAGACAGGGTGATGTATCGATGAGGTTTTTCACTATGAATAGTAAGGAAATAGAGGCAATAAAAGAAATAGAGGATTTGGAAGTATTGATAGATACAAAGTTTATTGTAGTAATATGCAGAGAATCCTCTATTGCTTCTATTTCTTCAATTACTCAGTCGATTTCCTCTTCAAAAGTGATGCAAAATACATGAAGGTCAATTGAAGAAATATCCGAATAAGGGTAGTATCTCTGAGATGTATTCTCAGCTATTTGCGGTCTTATTTTTGGGCATGGTTCCAGCTCCTCCTTCACAGGTGACGTTGCCTGCATTTAGCATTTCTATTGCCCCGCCAGCAGTGAACATTTCGATAGAAGATCACATGTCTGCATCAGGGGTTATCATCCTCGATGCACAGAGCGGTCAGCAAGTGTATGCACGCCAAGCAACAGTGCGGCGACCCATGGCGAGCCTTACAAAACTCATGACAGCATTGCTCATCGTCGAGAATCATGACCTCGATGAACTCGTCGTCATCACAAAAGAAGCAGAGAGTGTCGAAGGGAATAAGGCGTACCTTAAGCCAGGAGAGTCATTTACTGTTGGAGATCTATTATCTGCACTACTTATAGCATCTGCAAACGATGCTGCAGAGGCTCTTGCCGTATACCACAGCGGATCTGTACCAGAGTTTGTAGCAGAGATGAATACACGAGCAAAGACGCTTGGTCTTCCTGCTACTTCATTTATGAATCCAGCAGGATTAGATCATCCTCGACAGTGGTCAACACCGCAGGACATAGCTTGGCTTACCACATTTGCTATGCGATACGACGAAATAAGCAAACGCATGAGCAAGCGTGGCGCATATATTCTTAGCAAAGAGGGCACTCGTGTAGACCTTGCTCACACACATTGGCTCATGCATCAGAACACATCTGTAACAGCAGGGAAGACAGGTACGACAGATGCCGCAGGTCAATG
This sequence comes from bacterium, assembly GCA_027623015.1. Lineage (GTDB taxonomy): Bacteria > Patescibacteriota > Gracilibacteria > Peribacterales > Peribacteraceae > JAQBVR01. The sequence goes on from JAQBVR010000041.1 coordinate 3,088, forward strand.
TCTTGTATCTTTCGTAGAAGAGGAAGGTCACAGCTACATCGTGGTACTGATGAACTCTCAGCAACGTTACAAAGATATGAATGCCATCTTAGATGTACTAGATCCAGGTGTGGAAGTGGCAAAGCTGGAGGAATAAACACCTAAATCCCGAACGAAAATCCCAAATCCCAAGCTGCAAATCCCAAAAAGTAGCTATTATTTTTGGGATTTGGGATTTGGTTATTGGGATTTGAATGATAATTCAAGGTAATTACATTCGATTACAACACTGAACTCTATTACAATACCCACGATGTATTCTCCCACGGAGACAACCCGTCGATGGCTATCTCGCCGCGTACGACTGTATTGCGCAGGTGTATTCGTTATAGGTTCTCTGTTGCCTCCATATGTTCCCAAAGCAGCACTGGCACCACCGGAGACGACGATTGCTCAGCAACAGTTTTTGCTTGTGGAAGATGGATTCCTTATGAAATCATCATCACTCACAAAGTCTGGTGCACGTAGAGCGTATACCAAGGGGCATGTGCATGTTGTCAAAACAGGAGACAATCTTGAGAGTCTTGCAAAACGATACCAGATATCTATTGATACGATTCGCTGGGCAAACAGCTTTAAAGATGAATCGAGCATTCACCCAGGAGATGAGATCATCATCCTTCCCGTCGATGGCATCTTGCACAATGTAAAACGCGGTCAGACATTACTGCGCATCGCAGATCTATACGACATAGATCTCGAAGAGATCATGAGCCGTAACGATCTCAGTAGTGCATTTATCGCTGTAGGTCAGCAGCTCATCATCCCTGGTGGAGAACCAATCGTTAGTAAGCCAACCATGGTCGCTACAGCAGAACCACAACCATCGGGTTCAAAGATCTCCGTAAAGACACCAGACCCCAAACAACCAGACTCACCTATTGTTTTCGAAGTCACACCAGCTGGGTCCATCGTGACTGCAGAAGATATCGCACCAGATGATTTGACTACAGGTGTCTTGCAAAAGCCCTGTAGTTCTATATGTTTCATCACCCAAAACTACCATAGTGGACACTTCGCACTAGACCTCCAAGAACGTGGAGGTGGAAACATCTACGCATCTGAAGCAGGTACAGTCATCCGTTCTGAGTACGGATGGAATGGTGGATACGGAAATGTGATAGAGATAGACCATGGTAATGGACTGGTTACACTCTACGGGCACAACAGGCACCTCGATGTCCAAGAAGGTCAGACAGTCCTGAGAGGACAGAAGATCGCAGACATGGGAAACACAGGTCTTGTGTACGGTAAGACGGGTATCCACACCCACTTCGAAGTACGTTTGAGAGGAATCAAAAAGAATCCGATCTTGTATATTCAGTAGGCTACAAGCCCATCACCTCTTTTCCTCTGAAATTCCTGTCTGAACGCATCTGTTATTTCGATAGAAGTGCCTATCTTTTGTGGCTGTTGACCAAGAACTTTGACAGTAATGCTATAGGTACCAGCTGCTAAACCTGCATTACCTCACACGCCCGAAGAGTCTCTTTATGGCAAGCTTGTGGCAAGCCTGGTATGGCTCTGATCTACTTGAAGAATACTTTGGATTTGCGCTACCAAACGTATTGTTCTTAGAGCAAGACACCAATGTTGTTCGGTTCTACAGAGAGCGTGATGCTCAACAAAAATTCCTTAAAGCAATTGAGTGCATTGTGCGGGATGAACCAGAAAGACTTTTGGCAATATATGAAAAAGCCCATGAACTAAAAAAAGCTGCTGAGCAATATATTGCAAGGGGTGCAAATGCATTTGAGGACTTGGAAAACCAATTGGGGTTCTTGAGGCTTTGGAGGACGTAGAAGTACCACATAAGTGGTACATGTTACACAAATAATCTTCTTCTTGCGAAGAAGTGGCGGGCCACTCCTCGCATGCGAGGCGTGGCGGGACTGACCCT
>JAQBVR010000015.1 GCA_027623015.1 bacterium
TGACATCGCAAACAAAGAGATCTACTTGAGTGTTGTTGCGAAGCGTAAAGAGATAGCATCTGGAAAACACAACGGCCAAGAGTTCCTCAAACAGTGGCTAGAAAAAGGCCTCCACCCAAACATCATCGGTGAACCAAGTTTCGTCATGATGCGCAAAGACGTCGTAGGAAGATTCACGATAGACATGCCACAGTTTCTGGATGTTGAAATGTGGACACGCATTCTATTCATTGCAGACTGGTACAAACTTACAAAAAACGGCGGTACATTCCTTGTGCATCCAGAAGGTGCAAGTACAAAAAATAATGAATCTGGTGAAGGCATCTACGACCGCTTCCGCTGCATCGATCAACTCACACATTCTAAAAAGAATGTCATGGTGAGCCTGACGAACCAGGCTATCACTGCTCGCAACGCCGTCATCGATGAAATGGTCGGCAAATTCTTCAATCGTCTACGAAATAAAAAAGGTGTAAAGATAAAAGGCAGTGGAGTATTGAAGAAGTTCTGCCTCATGCACCCTCTCCTCATCCTCAAAGCGATGTGGAAACACAGAAAAAGTACATAGAATACTTAACAGCTAACAGAGGCAATCGTACTATCTAGCTAGTACTCAACCGGTACTACATGTAGATGGTACCGATCTTTTTCAATTTCAGAACACACTGGAGAAATTAGTAATGGAAACGACACGCGAAGCCAAAATGGAAAATGTGCTGCTCGTCATCTTCAAGACATGGATCTCCGGTAAGTATATCGGCTTGAAAAACCACGAACGATGTAGCTGGAGTCTGGGGTGTATTGTATCCTTTGGATTGATATGTTTCGGCACATTGATCCATCTATTGGACACCTCTCTTCCAAGAGAGACACTGAGCATCATTATGGGAGTCGTGTTTGCACTGCTCATCATACCACTCCAGATACTCAATGCATTTTGCCATCAGCATCACGGTGAAACCGTATGGCAATCCGAATGCTGGACATTCGGAAATTGCATCGTCGTAGCAATTCCAGGCTTCGTAAACATCGGAGCATTTGCGACCATCGGAATACTGTAATTTGAAGAAAATCACACCATCTACAATTGAGGCCCTCCGCGCTCGTGGGGCCTCTTTTGTCGACCTTTTTACTAGCGCCATGTACGTAAATACGTAGAATGTGCTTCACATGAGCCCTGAAAATTTTGACAGTACTGGCGAGGCAGATGCAAACACACCTAGGGTATTCCCTTTTCCTGATGGAATAATAGCTACAATAGCTAGAATGCAAGCAAGAGAAATAAATAACCGCTTTGGGCTAATTCTACAAGAGCCAGCTCAACTCGACGAAACAGATACGCATCTGACATTTACACTTATAGACTTTGAACGCATTACTCCTAGCACCTCTGAGCAAGATATTGTAGATATAGGCAACAAGGAAGCTGATAGATTTGCATTAGCTACCTATCTACGTCTAAAAGGATACACAGAAGCTGCTGCATATGTAGACGCAGCAGAAGTTGACGATGACATAGTGCAGCTATCTGCTAGTCCAGATAATGATATTATAAGCCAAGTACGCCGTGGAATAGTAGAAAGAATGGATCTTAAAGATGACACCGATATGCCATCTAGCAGATACGAAGTAGGATATGAACCTACATTAGTACAACGCAATGGCTTGATAGGAGAGCTCGATGCAAATGGCCGCTTTAAAGGAATCGATAGAAAGCGACCGTCATCTGGCTCACGCCCTGCGTTATCACTTTACAGAGGAGAAGAAAACGAACCAGTGCTTCATGAATTTGATGAGTCAGGATTAGGAAAATATAGGGCTGTAGTAGTAGTAAAAGATTCACTCAATGAGAGTTTCCATAACAACAAAACCCGTATTCGATCTGTTGTACCATCTATCGCACTGCAATCAACAGACATCTACACCAATGGTGATGTAGTTAAGATCACACTCCACGCTACGACGCCATGGGATGAAAGCCAAATTCAATTTGCCATTGCAGCATTTGAAAGTGCTGACTTCACTGAAGTCACGATAGCACCTCATAAAACAGCAGCCTAAATGAAATCTTTACAGAGACCCTTCACACTCTGGATCTCTACCTCATCTACTGCAGTTGTCTTTTTTCCCTGTCTTGGAACAAGCCTCTCATAAAAGTCTGGTAGATCTTCTCGCTGGTAAAGGATGCCCGTAGCTATGCGCTCACTCGTATCTACCGCAAGTGCTCTTGCAGCTGCAAAGTCCGATGTGTCGTGCCCATCACCACTGATGTCATGGCACTTCTCGAGTAGGTAGTCGTGTGTCGCGAACTTGTTGTAGGTAGGACACGCTTGGAGTATGTCGACGAATGCAAATCCTCTGTGTTGGATAGCAGCTTTGAAGATCTCTGTCATTTGATCGATATTTCCAGAGAACCCTCGCGCTACAAATGTCGGCTCTAAGCTAAAGACGAAGTCCATACTGTTGAGTGTGTGTTCTGGCATGCCATTTGGTGCGGTATTCATCGCCTGATCCTGCCATGTGAGCGAGCTTGACTGCCCTGTTGTTAGTCCATAGTTTGCATTGTTGTGAAGGACAAACGTGATGGGGTAGTTACTGCGAAATGCGTGAACGAAGTGCCCTACTCCTTCAGAAAAACTTGCTCCATCTCCACCAAATGCCATAACTGGAAGTTCGGGGTTTGCGAGCTTCGCACCAGCTGCCAGAGAGATGACACGACCGTGTAGTCCGTGGACTGTGTAGGCGTTTATCTTGTCTGCCCCATTGCCATTGCACCCTACGTCATAGCAAAGAAGGACATTGTGTGGAGCGATACCAAGCTCTGCAAGTGCACGCTTTGTTGCTGTCCACACACCATAGTCACCACAGCCATCGCACCAGCTACACTGCGTCTCTGTGTAGTAGTCGTGCATGCTCACGCCTTTGGAGTCGAGTGGGATCTTCATTATGCAGTAAGAGAAGCTTGTAGTTCATCAAAGAAGAAAGGTCTTCCGTCATATTTAAGAATTTTTTGATCAAACTCCAGTCCACACTCCTGTTTTATAAGCATGCCAAGTTGTCCTTGATAGTTCTGTTCGATGAGAATCATCTTCTTTGCTTTTGCTGCAAGCTCTTCGAGGAGTTCTGTCTTGAGTGGCCAGAGGTACGAGTAGTGCAGATATGCAACACCTTCCATACCCTCAATTGCATCTAATATGACTCCTTTGTTGCTCCCCCAGCTCACAATCAACGTATCAATGCCTTCGCGCAACTCGCAACCCGCAACCCGCAACAACTGCGGTTCGGGAAGTGCAGTTTTTAGGGCATCCATTTTGCGCATACGTTTCTCCATCTGCTGCACTGCATTCTCTGCACCTTCATCCACATTACCCGCACCATCATGCTCGTCGCCTTGCGCACAGTACGGCTCAGCCTTGCTACCTGGCAACCACCGAGGAGAGATGCCATCTTTCGCAGAAGAATCAAACCGGTCATGTGCCTTGAGCTTCGCAAGTTTCTTCGGATCTGTGACCAAGTTTCCACGATCTATCGTTGCTTTCTTTTCGTCAAAAGGAGCCTGTGTGTAGAGCGCTTCTGCGATGTGCTTATCTGTCAGTACTATCACAGGAGTCTGGAACACATCTGCGTAGTTAAATGCTTCTGGCATAAGATCAAACGCATCCTGGGCTTCGCTTACAGACATCACGAGTCTGGCGAAATCTCCATGAGCAGAGTTCACTGCAAGAAGTAAGTCTCCTTGTCCTGTCCAAGTAGGGAGTCCTGTTGCAGGACCTGGCCGCTGTGCGAGTACAAATACTGCAGGATTCTCTATTATTCCATTGAGTGACACGGTCTCTGTCATCAGGTCAAAACCTCCTCCAGAAGTGCCTGTAGCTGCACGCGTTCCCATGAGCATCCCACCTGTCATCATCTGTGCTGCGGTGATCTCATCTTCTGCTTGCTTGATGACCATCCCCGTATCGTTTTGGATCTCTGCAAGGTAACTCAGTAATGGACTACTTGGTGTCATGGGGTAACCCACATACATGCGGCACCCTGCGTGTACGATACCAAGTCCCATCGCTTCACTTCCTGTCATAAAGAGGTGGTCTTTCCAAGACGGATCTGCATCAGGAAGTACAACTGCTGCAGCAGCACAGTCTTTGGCAAAAGCTATTCCTTCATCGACACACATGAAGTTCTTCTTCACGAGCTCCTCTCCTTTGTGGCCAAACTGTTCTCGCACAAGCTCTTTGAGTCCCTCGTCATTTTGCCCAAGCAAGCTCCACACCACAGATGTGATGAGAACGTTTCCAAGGATAGGTGGAAACTTCAGTTTCTTGAGAATGTCTTCAGTCGGCAAGTACACGACAGTCACATTACGATTGTCCAAAAGCTTCTGATGCTCTTTTGGAAACTTCCACTCTGGAGTCTGATGGATGAGGATCCCTCCATCTTTTACGTCTGCATAGTTTTGCTCCAGCCCGTGATGGTTGAAATTCACGACGATGTCGCAACGTGTCTCCGAGCTTTCGATCTTCTCATGACTCGCATCCAGCTGGTAACTACTGTGTCCTCCTTTGATGAGAGACATGTATTCGCGGTATCCAAACACGCAGTACCCTGCACGCTTGAGACCTTTTCCACAGATCTCTCCAACAGAGTTTACACCCTGCCCTTGTGCGCCGGTGACTTTCAGAGAAATGCGACTCATGTGATGTGCTTTTGTAATTCTGCTGCCCACTTTTTCATCTTTTCTTCTTGCCCATAAGGCTCATTTACAACAACCAACGCATTGCCCAATACTTTACCACCATGGGACTGGATGAAGTTTCGTAGATGCTCTCCTGCACGAGAGGTGTAGTAGTATCTGTCATCACCGAGGGCAATGATGCCCACTTCCTTTCCACTCAGATCCACTCCTTTGCAATCCTTCAAAAGGAACGTATGCATGTGTGGATTGAGCTGTCCTTCTATACCTCCGGTATTCCACGTCCCCGAAGCTAAAATCAAAACATCTGCAGAAGTTAAATCCTCTGGTGTTGCAGACTCGCAACGGATTAGCTTTACATCTGCAGATAGAGCTTTTGCAAGCGTCTCTACCACATACTCTGTATGGCCAGACGTCGATGCGTAGATGATGGTTATGGATGGCACGAAACAAAGTGTAGCGGAAATTACTTCCAACGTTTATAGATCTTGTGACGGAAATCTGCATCACAGATAACATAACCGTGCTCGGTGTAAATAAAGATAATACGTATTCCACCTACTCTACATCGCAAGACGTCCTCATACCCTTTCATGGGCTTGATATCTAAAGATCCAATATCACCATTCATAATCAGAAAAAACACCTGCTCAACACGACGACGTAATTTTGGATCAAGTAGCCGTAAAAATTTATCTAGACTATTCATAACTTCCCTTCGTTTTCTTCTGACTCAATACGATCATTTGCCTCCTTGACCATAGAATATACCTTCGCTGCTGGCATGCCGTTTGGAAAATGCAGACCAAATCCACCTTCATCTTCATAATAGACAATATCATCCATAAAGATGGGTTTTACAACGAGATAACCCATTTCATCTTCCTCAAGTTTGAAATGCTCCGTATCCCACTTATCCCTCCATTTTTTAGGAAGAGTGATGGCACCATTACCCCAAAGCTTTGCTGTTCGTCGAATCATAGAAAAATGAGAAATACTAGTATTACTAGTAAAGTATATATTACTAGTATTCTATTTGCAAGAAATATAAGTAAATGATCGGAACAAATTCCTACAAATTCTGAACGTCAGCCCCCGAATAAATTCGGGGGCTGACGTGCTATTAGCTGCGAATTCATTCGCGGTACCTTTCAGAAATATTGAGTAGATCAGCAAAATATGATAAAAAATTTCAGTAAGCAATTACCACACTGTACCAACAAAGCCTAAATGCAAAATAATTGAGCAAATTAGCAAAATAAGGTAAAATAGAACGATGCCCACATTTGAACCAAAATCCGTCGCAGTGATAGGCGCAAGTGCAAGTGAGCACAAAGTAGGACACATGATCCTACGCAATCTCGTCGATCAAGGATTTACGGGAGACATCTACCCCATCAATCCAAAAGGAGGAGAGATACTGGGGGAAACAGTCTATACATCTCTCGGTGACATAACTGGAGACATCGAGATGGCAGTCGTCGTGACTCCAGCTCCAACTGTAACTGCTGTCGCACGCGAATGTGGAGAGAAGGGGGTAAAATGGCTCGTCGTCATCACTGCAGGATTTAGCGAAGTACACACAGATGATGGAAAAAAGATGGAAGACGAACTCGTGAAGATTGCGAAGAAGTATTCCATGAACTTAGTGGGACCAAACTGTTTAGGAGTCCTACGTCCAAGCGTGAAAATGAATGCATCGTTTGCAAAAGACATGCCACTCGACGGAAATATCGCTCTCGTTAGTCAGTCTGGTGCCATGGCAGTGGCTCTTATGGATAGTTCTACTCCTCTCCACATCGGGTACAGCCTCGTACTAAGTATAGGAAACAAATCTGCAATGGATGAAAGTGACTACCTCGAACTCTGTGAAAAAGATGAGAAGACAAAAGTAATAGGTATGTACTTAGAAAGTATAAAAGACGGTCAGCGTTTTATAGACGTGGCATCACGTGTAAGCAAAACCAAACACATCGTACTACTCAAGTCTGGCGTCTCTGAACATGGAAAGAAGGCTGCCTCTTCTCATACAGGAGCACTTGCAGGTTCCGACGGAGCGATACAAGCAGCATGTGTACAAGCATGCATCCACCGTGCACATACGTCCGAGCAGTTCCTTGGCTTACTGCGTACATTCAGTACACAGCCTGCACTTCTCTCGCCAAACATTGCAGTCATCACAAATGCTGGAGGCCCAGGGATACTTGCAACAGATGCAGCAGAGATCGCAGGACTGAAGATGCCCGCACTAGACAAGAAGATCGAATCAACACTACGAGAGTCACTCCCCTCTAGTGCAAGTACCGTAAACCCCATAGATGTAATAGGTGACGCACTGGAAGACAGGTATATCGCAGCACTCGATGCCTGTAGCAAAGACCCGAGTATCGATGGTATCGCAGTCATCCTTACACCACAGGTCATGACACCATGTACGAAGATAGCCGAAGCAGTGATCAACTCTGCAAAGAAAAGTTCATTGATGCCCATAGTCACGAGCTTCATGGGTGGAGAAACAGTAGAAGAGGCTACAGATCTCCTTGCAAAAAACGGCGTACCAAACTTCGACACACCAGAGCGTGCAGTAGCTGCATTGGGATCGCTGAAGATTGATAGAACCCAAAACCCAAAACCCAAAACCCAAAACCCAAAACGATCCGCACAAGCCAATACCATCCTCAAAGGCAACTCCGGCCTCCTCGATCAATCCGTCACAGAACAGCTACTAGCGTTGTACGACATCCCCCTCCCCCACCAAGGCCTTGCAAGAAACAAACAAGAGGCACGAGTACTAGCAGAGAAGATCGGGTACCCCGTCATCGCAAAGATCATGTCTCCACAGATCATTCACAAAACAGATGTCGGAGGGATCCGTGGAAACTTACAAAACGAAGACGATCTCTGTGCAGCATTTCAAGACATCTTGCGTAACGCCGAAGTGCACATGCCAGATGCAACTATAGAAGGAGTCTTGGTACAGAAGTTCTTACCTGTTGGAAATGAATTCATCCTCGGTGGACTACGAGATCCCTCTTTTGGCCCCATGGTGATGGTAGGACTTGGCGGTATCTATACCGAACTCTTCGCAGATGCAGTCTTTCGCATCGCACCTATCGATGAACGCGAAGGGTACAAGATGCTGCAAGAACTCAAGAGCTGGAAGCTACTCCTCGGAATGCGTGGGCAACTACAGTCTGACATCGAAGGTGTAGTACAAGCGCTTGTAGCACTATCTGAACTCATGGAGGAATGCCCGTCTATAAGCGAGATCGACTTCAACCCGATCCTCGTAAGCTCAGAAGGAGTGATATTTGCGGATGCGAAGATTGTTATTAGTTCTTAGTTATGTCGCACAACTAGGAACGAAGAACAAGGAACTAGTCTGTATATAAAATGTAATACAGCGTATTACTTTTTATATACAGCGTCATACATCACGTCGCACATGTGCGACGGTGATACATTGTATATACATCACGGCATTCGCAAATAACGGATATAGCTATGCTACTTGTCGCGCATCCAATTCCTCTTTAGAAAGAGTGCATAACTGCGTAAGCATTTGTGTTGCATTGCGCTGCACATACCCAACACTCCCCGTTGCACCTAAACTTCCCTTTAAGCCAATCTCTCGTAGCTCATCAATAGTCATCTCCTTTCCTGAGTTCAGCACTACATGAAAATGAAAATTGTAGGCAGCACTCTGTGTACCATCTGAAAAATCCTCCCCTCTTTCTAGTATGACCTTGGCAGACTTTAAGCCTGGCGCAAGATCTGAAGACGGAAGCTCGATGCAGTTGGCTTTAGGCATAGGATAGAAAGAATTTGTGAATATAAATGAAAATGCCTCTATGCAGCATCTGCCATATGTTGAGGCTCTTCAAAATCAGTATCAGGGAAAAAGTGTAAGCACGCCTGAAAAAGCTCATGCATACCTTGCTGACGACTGTAGAGAAAGGCGCACAATTCTGGATCATATAGCTTTATTCTCACTTCAGCCATGCGATCAACTGCATCAAAAGCATACTGTGTTATCTGGTCACGATCACCTTTCTTAAAAGCGCCAAAAACAAAGGAGATATTCTGAATCACATATCGCTGTAATTCTCCTACATATTGATCATCCAATCGCTCTGCGATTAGCTCGAGTACATCTGCCTCTGTTGAAGATTCATCTGGCATGCGCCAATTATAGTGAAAAATATAAATAAAAGGCCAAATGCAAAAGAAAATTCATAACCCATAACACAGAACCCAGAACTCATAACAGTTAAGAACAGTGACAACCAACCACCAAACAGTTACTCTACCACCATGAAATTATCTCAACTCTTCAAAAACGCTATAGAGGCAGGTATCGCTGCGGACCCCCGCGGCAAAAAGCGCATAGAACGTACACTGAAGAAAGAGAAAGATCGCGGGAAAGCCCTGAAAGGTATAGAGAAGGAGCTCTTTGACGACGAACAAACGTGGAACCCATACGGAGACTCGCGCATCCTCCATGGATCTGGTAACGAAGAAGTTACACATCTGATGATCGGTGTAGATATAGAAACACCGGAGATACTTCTTGCAGATAGACTCCGTGAGAAGGGCGAGAAGATAGACGCCCTCTTCATTCACCACCCAGAAGGACGCGGTCTCGCAGATCTCACAAACTGTATGCCTGCGCAGATAGATGTCCTTGCGAACATCGGCGTACCAGAAAATCAAGTAGAAGCACTTCTCAAGCCTCGTAGTGCTGCTATAGCAAGATCTATCCATGCCAACAACCTCTTCCGCGACGAGCGTGCAGCAGAACTCCTTGGCTTCCCAGCATTCACGTGTCACACACCCACCGATAACCTTGTCTGGCAGTTCATGGAAAAGAATATCTGTGGAAAGCGCTATGACGAACTCGGTGAGATACTGAATGCTCTACTCGATATAGAAGAATTTATGCTCTACGCAAAGAAGGGGAATGCTCCTTTGCTCGTCAATGGCTCAAAAACGAATCGTACAGGGAAGATAGTCGCTACAGGATTCACCGGTGGTACCAATGGTCCAGAAGAGCTCATAGAAAAGAAGGCACAAGCAGGAGTCGGCACTATCCTCTCTATGCACTTCACCGAAAAAGAGGTAGAAGAGGGAAAGAAGCACAACCTCAATATGATCCAATGTAGCCATATGGCTAGCGATGTGTGTGGTATGAACCTCATGCTTGATATTTTGGAAAAGAAAGGAAAACTGAAGACCTTGGGAGTATCGGGGTTTGTGAGGGTGAAACGCTAATACAGCAAAATAGCGAGAGTTTTTCCCAATCTGACCTCTTAGAGCCTTGATTTTTCCATATCAAATCAGTAGAGTCCGCGCGCATTTACACTACAACACTATGAATGATGAAAATTCAACATCTACAGGGGGTACAGCAACAAAATCTTCATCTGGAGCTAGTACGCCTTTTGCACAAATCCAAGACCTCGAATTACATGAGGCTAGAAGGCTTCAAGTAGAACTCGAAGGGATGGAGAATGAACGGCTTGAAGTAACCAAAGCAATAACCGAAAAAGAAGAGGTTGCTGAGCAAGAACTCAAGGACGCCGCTCGTGAAGAACTCAAGGAATACCGTGAAACTCAGCTAATTGGCATCATTTCCTCTGCGGAGAAAAAGGCAGAAAATGGAGAAACTAACCTCGAAACTTCCTATGAAAAAACGGAGAAACAAGTCACAGATAGTCTCCTAAAAAAGATGCTTGATTCAGATTCTTCTATCCTCGCTTAAATGGCTCTCGTGCAGATGCAAAAAGTGGCAATCATAGCTCACAAAGCTATAAAGGAGGAGCTCATCGAAGCGCTCCATACCGAAGGTGTCGTGCAAATCGCAGAAAGTGAAACCATAGGAGGAATAGACCACACAGAAGTGGAGTTTCGCGCTGCAGAACTGCAGTTTGCGATTACGACGCTTAGCCCCTTTGCATCCAAGCAGACAAAGGTAGTTGTAAGCAAGCCAACTAATGCTGAGCAGATCATTCACGCAGCTTTGCACACAGACATCCGTGGGATAATAGATGAACTCCACAAACTTGAAGAGCAAGACACCGAGTCTCAGAGGCAGATTCAAGAGCTAACAGTATACAAAGAGCTACTCAGTAATTGGCGCGCTCTTCCTTATAGTCTCGACAAAGAATCTGAAACGGCAAATTGTATCCGTATCTACGGAACACTCCCAGATGTCGCAGCAGTTGCATGGACAAAGGCTCTCCAAGAAGAAACGCCAAAGACGGACATTGCAATCATCTCTTCAGACAAAGGAGCTACCTACGCAGTAGCACATGTGTGGAAAAACGATGGCGCTACCTTTGAACAAATCAGCACAGGATTTGGATGGACAACAGTAGAACTCCCCGAACTAAAAGGAGTACCAGCGGAAGTCATGGAATCTGCAACAGCTGAGATACGTGAGCTTGGAAAAAAACGTGAACAAAGTAACCAGATCCGTAGCAAGCTGTCCATCGAACTGCCGAGTCTCCTGAGGACTGCACAATACATGCACTGGCTAGATGACAAACAAGGTGCAAGAGAGGCTATGGCAGAGACAGAAAGCACACTGACCATACTTGGCTGGATGCCAAAAAAGAACGTTGAGCTACTCGAGAGCAGATTGCAAAAAGTCTCAACAGCGATCGCCGTACTAAAAGTGAAAGCAGACAAAGGAGAAGAAGTCCCTGTCCTTCTCAAGAACTCAAAATTCATCACACCATTTGAAAGTGTAACGAACCTCTACGGTCTACCACTCTCAAACGAGATGGACCCTACGAAGTCTCTATCACCATTCTTCATCCTCTACTTCTCCCTTTGTCTGACAGACGCAGGCTACGGTGCAGTCATCGCTCTGATCTTTGGAGGATATCTTCTCAAGACACGCAAGACGATAGAAGAAGCTCGACTCCCATGGCTGCTTTTCTTTGGTGGAATTATGACATTTCTCGTCTCTATCCCCTTCGGTGGATGGTTTGGCTTCACACCAGAACAAGTACCAGCGATGCTAACCAAGCAAGGAGCCGAAGGTCTACTCTTCAAAGGACAGATATGGAATCTTAGTGCACAGAGCGGTATCGACTTCCTCCAAAATCTCTCACTCTTCCTTGGAATCACACATCTCTTCTTTGGTATGTTCCTCGCAGGACAGCACAAGTGGATCCACGGAAAGAAAGTAGAAGCTCTCTGGGTCGACTTCACTGCACACCTGCTTCTTGGCACAATCATCATCTACGCCCTACGCCCCACCCCCTACGCCCTATATAGTCTCTACGCTGCAATTGCGATAATGATCTGGGGGAAAGGATATGGTTCAAGATGGTTCATACGTCCAATAGCAGGCCTACTTGGCATGCTTAACTTCGTCATCAGTATGATCTCCAACGGACTCAGCTACCTACGTATTCTTGCACTAGGACTGGTAACCGGTGCTATCGCAGCTGCGATAAACCAAGTTGCTGTGGAGATAGGGAACCTCTTCCCTGTTTGGATCGGCATCCCCGTGATCATCTTAATCTTTGTTGTTGGTCACATTGTATCCATCGCACTCAACACTCTCGGAAGCTTCATCCACTCTGGACGTTTACAATTCATCGAATTCTTCTCCCAATTCTTCGAAGGAGGTGGACGTGGCTTTACCCCATTTAAGCGAACCAACTCTTAATGTGTAATTTTTTACTTTATTTTTCTCCCTCTTCATTATGAAGACTTCTCTCTTCCTCCCTCTCGCCGCTGGTGTTCTCGCACCTGTTGCTGCATTTGCACAAGATGCTGCTGTCGTTGAGGCTACTTCCACTGCTGGTGCTGTCCAGTGGGGTCTTGCATTTGCGTTCCTCGGAGCTGCCATTGCAACATTTCTTTCTTGTATCGGTTCTATCATGGGTGTGTCCATGACAGGTCAGTCCGGTGCTGGTCTTCTTACAGAAAAGCCTGAGCTTGCTGGTAAGGTCATCACTCTTATGGTGCTTCCTGGTTCTCAGGGGCTCTACGGTATGGTTATCTCTCTACTATTCATCTTCAACTACGCTCCTGTTATCAGCGGTGAAGTTGCTATCTCTGCTAGCCAAGGAGTTGTTCTTCTTGCAGCATGTCTCCCTGTAGCATTTACATGTCTTACATCATCTCCGTACCAGGCAAAGGTATGTAGTGCTGGTATGCACATGCTTGCAAAAGACGACAAGCTTACAGGTCGTGTTATCACCATGGCAGCTCTTGTGGAAACATATGCACTACTAGGATTTTTGATCTCCTTCTTCATGTTGAACTCATTCAAGGTAGGTCTCCTCGGTTAATACATCACTCTAACCTCAAACCCCATGTTACAAGACATCCTTGACGCCATCACCGCAGAGACAGATAAGCAGATCACTGCAGCACGTAGTGAGCACCAACGTGGTCTCACCGATCTACGCGAACAAAGCGAGCGCAGACTCTCTACACGCAAGCAAGAGATTGCTGTGTCGAAAGAGCAGCGTAAAGCACAATTCAAAGCAAAAGCAGAGGCACACGCTGAGTCTCACAAGCGCAATGCTCTTCTAAGTAAGAAGCGTGAACTCCTCGACCGCGTCTATGCAAAAATAACGGTAGACCTCAGCAAACTTTCTGATGATAAAGCAGAGAAACTCCTACGAGCTTGTCTCAAAAAGATCACAGAGAAAGGAGATATATTCCCATCAAAAAAGCATGAAGCACTTCTCATAAAAATCGCTCCAAGTGAGCAATTTGCAGTGAAGGCTGTAACTTCTGCTTCTGGTGGATTTCTTTTCTCTTCGAAGACACAAGAAAACGACTTCACATTCGACCACCTTGTACAGGAGTGGCTCCGTCCTCAGACAGAGCTCGACGCTGCACATAAACTATTCGATGCATAACATGTCTTTTCTCCAGTCCCCTACTATCGGCCAACACTTCGCCTTCGCACATGGAAGGACAGGTGTATTGCAACAGCTCTTATTAACTCAATCAGATGTTGACCGTCTTCTTGGTGCAAGCTCTGGCAGAGAGGTAGAGAAAATTTTGACTGAGTTAAAACTCACGACGAATATCGACCAAGGTATCTCGGACGGTAATGCAATCTTGCAAGCAACTGCTTCCTGGATCCGCAATGAAGTAGAACAAATGTCTCCAGATGCATCTAAGTCAACATTTAACATTCTCTGGCTCGAAGGAGATGCTCCTATACTCAGTTATTTGATCAAAGATGCACTGAACCTTACCTCTGCTATCAGCACACAACCTACGTCTGGTCTGACTGCATATGATCCAGAAGCACTTCGACTCCTCGTCCAAGAAAAGAAGCCTGGTACTCTTCCTGCACATCTCGTCGACTTTGTGACAGCCCTCTTGAAGAGAGAATATCTAGACCCACAAACGATCGACGAAGAGGTGGCATGTTACATCGCTTCTGTCTGGACCAATCTTGCACGCACGAGTGGAAGCAAGGATATCCAGAGTTATGTAGAGCACCGTATCGCTATAAATGAGACACAGAAGCAGCTGCGAAAAGGTGAAGTGGTAACGCACAAGTCCTTCGTAGATCCAGACAATCTGGAACAAGGATTTAGCCGTATCACTGCCCACGACATCGCAAAGATGTGGAATACCCCTCTTAGCATAGAGCCACTCTTTGCTTTTGCGGCGACTGCAATACAGCAACTCAAACTCGTTCGCATGATCTTGATCGGCAAACGTAACGGCCTCTCTCCACAGGAGATCAAGCAAGCCCTCCCTCCATTCCTTTCTGCATCGCACTACGTACTATGAACTACAAGATAGCTATCGTCGGCTCCGCAGAAGCAGTAGCAGGATTTGCTCTCCTCGGTGTGGATATCGTCCCTGTATCTGCGCCAGAAGAGGCAGTTGAGCAGCTCATACGCCTCAAAAGAGACATGACTCCAGATGAAAAGGGGGTAGAACGAAACTCATACGCAATTGTCTTCATCACCGAAGACCTCTCTAGCGGACTTTCACCAGATGATGAAAAGAAGCTCGCCAAAGGGGCCCTCCCAGCCATCATTCCTATCCCCTCCCACCGCGGATCTTCTGGCTACGGCATGCAACGCCTCAAGAGAATCGTAGAACGTGCAGTGGGTTCCGATATTTTACAATAATGATCAATTCTTAATTCTCAATTTTCAATTAATTATTCCCCACTTAGAAATGTCCAATCAACCAACCATCACCAAAGTAGCCGGACCACTCGTTGTCGCGGACGGTATGAGCAACGCAAAAATGTTTGAGGTTGTAAAAGTAAGCAAAGAAAACCTCATCGGTGAAGTGATCGAGCTCCACGGCGAAGAAGCGAGTATCCAAGTATACGAAGAGACATCTGGTATCGCACCAGGAGAACCTGTAAAGCTTACAGGACAGACTCTGTCTGTCGAACTTGCTCCAGGACTCCTCGAGTCTATCTACGATGGTATCCAACGCCCACTTGAGCTTATCGAAAAAGAAGCAAATAGTGCGTTTATCACTCGTGGTATCGAAGTACCAGGTATCAGTAGAACAAGAACATGGGACTTTACGCCAGTTGCATCTGTGGGTAACCACGTGCAGGAAGGAGACATACTAGGAACAGTGCCAGAAACGTCACTGATCTTACATAAAGTTATGGTACCGCCAGGAATATCTGGAACGGTAAAGAGTATCGAAACTGGAACCTTCACTGTAGAGCACGTCGTCGCTGTCATCGAAACAGAAGACGGTGCAAAGGAGATACAGATGCTGCAAAAGTGGCCTATCCGTATCCCACGTCCTGTATCTGGAAAGAACATGCCTAGCGAACCACTTGTTACAGGAATGCGTGTACTCGACACTCTCTTCCCTATCGCTCGTGGAGGTGCTGGGGCTATCCCTGGACCTTTCGGAGCTGGGAAGACGGTGACGCAGCAGTCGCTTGCGAAGTACTGTAACGCGCAAGTGATCATCTACATCGGATGTGGAGAGCGTGGAAACGAGATGACAGAAGTGCTAACAGAGTTCCCTCACCTCAAAGACCCAGCATCTGGAGAGCCACTTATGAAACGTACCGTGATGATCGCAAATACATCCAACATGCCAGTGGCTGCTCGTGAAGCGAGTGTGTACACCGGTATCACTATCGCAGAGTACTACCGAGATATGGGATACGACGTAGCTCTGATGGCTGACTCTACATCTCGTTGGGCAGAAGCGATGCGTGAGATGTCTGGTCGTCTCGGAGAAATGCCAGGAGAGGAAGGTTACCCAGCGTACCTTGGATCTCGTACAGCAGCGTTCTACGAGCGTGCTGGATATGTAGATTGTCTTGGTTCAGATGACCGTAAAGGTTCTCTCTCTGTTATCGGAGCAGTATCTCCTCCCGGAGGTGACTTCTCAGAACCTGTCACACAGAACACCCTTCGTGTAACGAAAGTGTTCTGGGCCCTAGACGCGAAGCTCGCGTACAAGCGTCACTTCCCAGCCATCAACTGGCTACAAAGCTACTCTCTCTACATAGACAACCTTGCTCCTTGGTACGGTAAAGAAGTTGCAGATGACTACTTTTCGAACCGTGAGAAAGTACAAGGAATCCTCCAAGATGAAAGCAAGCTCGAAGAGATCGTTCGACTTGTTGGTATGGATGCACTCTCTCCACGAGAACAGCTCACGATGGAGATCGCGCGGATGATCCGTGAAGATTTCCTCTTCCAAAACGGTTTTGACCCTGTCGATGCCTACAGCTCACTCAACAAACAGTACCGCATCCTTAAGTCTATCCTCGGATTCATGGAAAGTGCTGGTCCAGTTATCGACCAAGAGGACTTCGACTTCAAGAAACTCCAAGCACTTCCAGTAAAAGAAGAGATCGCACAGTGTAGCTTCACACCAGAAGAAGATGTCGATGCAGTATTCGACAAACTCGACGACACTATTCAATCTCAAATATCAGCACTCAAATCCTAACCCCACACCCTACTCCCCACTCCCTACGCCCTACCCCCTATACAATCATGTCAACAGCCTATAAAACAGTAAAAGACATCGCCGGACCACTTCTCATGGTAGAAGGAGTCGAAGGTGTTGCCTACGATGAACTCTGTGAGGTAGAACTCACAGACGGCAGCAAGCGCCTTGGAAAGGTGCTCGAGTCTCGCAAAGGGCTCGCTATCGTTCAGCTTTTTGAATCCACGCAGGGTGCTACAACAGAAGGAACGAAAGTTCGCTTCCTTGGTCGCGCATTCCAGATAGGTGTATCGGAAGATATGCTTGGACGTGTGTTCTCCGGTGCTGGTGCTCCTATCGATGGAGGTCCAGAGACCGTTCCTGAAAAGAAGCTCAACATCAACGGTGACCCGATAAACCCAGCAAGCCGAGACTTCCCTGCTGACTTTATCCAAACAGGTATATCCACTATCGACGTACTAAACACACTCGTACGTGGACAGAAGCTTCCTATCTTCTCTGGTGCTGGTCTACCACACGCACAGCTTGCTGCGCAGATCGCTCGTCAGGCTCGTGTATTAACGCCTAAAGAAGTAGAAGAAGGCAAGGGTGCAGAAGGAAACGTACAAACCGACGATAAGTTTGCCGTAGTATTTGCTGCGATGGGTGTGACGTTTGAAGAGGCACAGTTTTTCAAAAATGAGTTCGAAAAGACAGGAGCACTGAGTCGTGCTGTTCTCTTCCTTAACACAGCAGGTGACCCTGTAGCAGAGCGTATCGCAACTCCACGTCTTGCACTGACCACTGCTGAGTATCTTGCATTTGAAAAAGACTACCAAGTCACCGTTATCATCACAGATATGACCAACTACTGTGAAGCACTCCGAGAAATCTCCGCTGCACGAAAAGAAGTTCCTGGTCGACGTGGTTACCCAGGGTACCTCTACACGGACCTTGCGACTCTGTACGAACGCGCTGGTCGTATCAAAGGAAAGAAAGGATCCATCACACAGATTCCTATCCTCACAATGCCAGAAGATGATGTGACCCACCCAATCCCTGACCTTACAGGATACATCACCGAAGGACAGATTCGTCTCGACCGTAGTCTTCAGCAGAAAGCAATCTTCCCTCCAGTGATTCCGATGGGGTCTCTCTCCCGTCTAAAAGGTAAGGCACAAGGAGAAGGTGTCACACGAGAAGACCACAGCGGAATGGACGCTCAGCTTACTGCGGCATATGCACGTGGTGTAGAAGTCCGTGAGCTTGCAGTTATTCTTGGTGAATCTTCCTTGAGCGAAATCGACAAGGCATACCTGAAGTTCGCAGACCGTTTCGAGAAAGAATTCATCAGACAAGGAGAAGGAGAAAACCGTTCTATATTTGAATCTCTAGACATCGGTTGGGATCTGCTCAAAGAATTACCAAAGAGCGAACTCAAGCGTGTAAAGCCTGCCCACGTCGAGAAGTACCTCAATGCCTAACATCTTTGCACTCATCGGCAACAGCTGGGAACTCTACAAGAGTCAGCCTGTGCTGAACTCCGTGCTCGTATGGCTGATGATAGCCCCTATGGGAATACTAAACATACTCTCCATGCTCGACGAAGAATATGGATACAACCAACAGCTCTGGGATGACGGTAGCTACGGTGCACTCTTTGTTATCGCATGTATCTATATCGCCTGTTCACTCCTGCTTATCTGGGGGACTGCATGTACACTCATCATTGGAAAAAAGCTTATTAGTAGCCGTGCAGGTCGCTCTCGATCGTCATTTGGGACACTACGCACACAAGGAAGAAAATACATCATCCCTCTACTCTTTACTGGCATTCTGCAACAGTGTTTTGTGCTTTTCTGGATGATTCTTCTTATCGTTCCTGGAATCATCTATGCAGTGCGCACATTCTTCTACCAAGTGATCATCATCAGTGATGGAAAGGTGTACCGCGATGCACTCAAGAAGAGTAAAAGCATCGTAACAGGACACACATGGACAGCTCTCTCTTCTCTTGTCGGTATTGGATGTGTTCTCTTCTTGCCTATGCTATTATTAGATGATCTATCGAACGCAGTAGTAATAGCAATCGATGAGCGCCTAATCCCTGCACAAGTAATTCTATCTGCCGCAATCTATTCCTTCGTATCTATGGTATGGACCCTTACAATGGTCGGACTCTACGCAGCTATTAAAAAGTTACCACGAACTACACGCTCCGCGTGACTTCATGGCAAGCCACGTCACACATGTGTGACAGTAGCAGGCCCAAAAATGATCTCTACTCCCCACACCCCCTACTCCCGACTCCCTAAAATATGGCACTTCTCAATGTAAACCCAACGCGTATGGCACTCATGGATCTCAAACGCCGACACAAGTCGAGTAAGAGAGGTCACAAGCTGCTCAAGGACAAGCAAGATGGTCTCATGCAACAATTCTTGATGATCATCCGAAAGGCGAAAGACCTCCGTGGACAAGTAGAAGAGGAGATCGGAAGTGCATTCAAGACCTTCCTCATAGCCTCTGCATGGCTCACAGACGCTGAACTCAGCAATGCCCTCAGCAGTCCCCAAGCCACCATCAAACTCGACGTGGTGACCAAAAACGTCATGAGCGTAAAAATACCCGAATTCACCATCCACAAAGAAGGAAACATCAAGAGCTATGGGCATAGTGGTACAAACGCGATGCTCGACGAAGCAATAGAAGCATTTGATGCATTATTTGAGATACTCATCTCTCTCGCACAGATAGAGAAGCAAGCAGAGAGCATGGCCATCGAGCTCGAAACCACGCGTCGTCGTGTAAACGCACTAGAGCACAAGATGATCCCAGACCTTGAAGACACGGTAAAATACATCAAGATGAAACTTGATGAAAGTGAGCGCGCAGGCATCATCGCAACCATGCGTGTGAAGGCAAGCTTGGAAGCTGCCGAGGCGTAACCTATTGGTATTTAGTATTTGGTATTTGGTATTTTTTTGGTAACTGCTCACTGACTCTGAAAATGAATAGTAACTCATGAGACTCCTTTCGTCCTAAGCACCCCTCCCTAAAAGGGAGGGGTGCCCCGCTGTACTGTTTGTTGTGTGTGTAGATGCTTTATATGGCAAAGTCTTCCTGCAGAGCCAGTGAGCAGTACTTTTTTTTGCAGTTTGCAATTTGCAATTTGCAGTTTAAGATAATCCCATGTTCAACCTCCCCATCGTCAAGCGATCTGCATTCTGTAAAACAATAGGATTACTTGTTGGTATTGCTGTTGCCATGAGCCTCCCTGCAGAAATTGTAGAAGCTGTGCCAATGATTCGCGCTGCCGCAGTGGTCAACATCCTCATCGCAAGCGTCTTCGTCGCTGTGATGGGACTCTTCACACATCACCCTGTATTCAAAAAACGCATACACCCACTCGTACGAGGAGGAGTGATCGCAGCATTTGTGCACGTGGATTTCGTCATCTATATGTGGCCAAATCAGTCTCAATTTTGGATGGCAATAGGGTACGCATTCGCCTTTGGCGCAGTGCTCGATATGCTTGCTACACAGCTATTTGGAGAGGGCAAGGTGCTCACAGAAGGAATTACAAACGCGTAAGGTTTGACATAGCACTCTACAGACATACAATCGCTGTATGGATAGATTATCTACTGTCAAAAATACTGAAGTATCAGACCCTGGTCGAAGAAAGTTTCTTGCTGGAACTTTAGCACTGGGATTTTCTGGTGTAGCAAATCGTCTTTTTGCTAAAGATAGACCTGAAGCTCCTCCGCTTCCTACAACAAAGGAGGGGAAGCAAGAAAAGCTTGATCCTTGGCAAATTGATAAAATTGAATTTGATGAAAAGGAATTATCTGCATATCCATATGGAACTATCTCCACACCAGAAAAAATACTACAAACACCAGCTGGCGTGAAAGTATTCATTGAGAATGATGGAACACTAAAAATAGAAACACTTAAACATCTAGAAGATAATGGATGGATAGCAAAGACTACGAAAGATAAACCAGAAGTCGTACCTGGTAGTGGGTTTTTCTTAGCTGGAAAAGACTATTATTACTTCGTTACTAATTGCCATGTAATGGATGGTACAAAGGAGCTTACAAGAGATCTGGCAACATGGAGAATGGACCATGACATTGCTATAGCTTCTGGCAACTTAGTACTACGCTGTGATGGTGATAAGGAACCTATTCCTGTATCAAAACTTGCTCCTCATAAAGTAAATAATGCAAATCTAGCAGGAACAGACGTGCGGATGATGGGATTTGGCAGAAGGCTTAGTAAGGTATCTGGTCAGGCTGTACCAATTTCCGTAAAACATCAGGGAATAGAAAACTGGATGGCGATGTTCGGTTTTAGACTTCGAAGTGAAGACATTCCCGATCCAAAGATTCTCCATGGTATGTCAGGCACGCCTGTTGAATCCAAAGAAGGTATTGTTGGCATCTTTCATAGTTACACAGAAATAGAAGTCGCAGGGGAAAAAGAAATCATGGCACTCTTTACTGGTATAGACGAGCTACGAAGAGCAAAGGGAGTAGCTATTACAGAATGGACTCAGAGGCCAGGAAGAGATGACAGAGCTAAACAGGTACTCAATGGTGGACCAAAGTTTTCTCCACCTCCTGCTCCTGAAAAGCCCTAACCAAAGCGCTCACCCTTGTCTGAACCTTGATTCAAAGGATTAAATGACAGACAGGATTTGCTATTGAATAATCACGCTAATCCCTTAATCAGGAAAATCATGGTTCAGACAATGAACGTAACCAGTAACGATTATTTCGCCATACTCACCACCTTCTCAAATACCTTTGGCTCATGGATAGCAAGCTCTGAAAGAACCTTACGGTTAAGACCGATCTTCTTGTCTGTCACACCTTTGATAAATGTGGAATAGTTCATACCATGTTCCTTCACCGCAGCACTGAGTCGTGTGATCCAGAGTGCACGGAAGTTGCGCTTCTTTTTGCGACGGTCGATGTATGCGTGCTCACCAGCCTTTAATAGCGCTTCGTTTCCTTTCTTGAAGGTTGTACTGCGCATGCCACGGAAGCCCTTCGTAAGAGTACGAATCTTTTTGTGACGCCTGTGCCGAACGATACCTCTTTTAACTCTCATCTATAGATAGGGAACTTGTGCTTTGATAGATTTTAAATTCGTCTTTTCAACAATCAATGTCCTATTCAAACTCTTCTGACGCTTGCTTTTTTGCTGCAAAAGGTGGTTTTTACTGTTTCGCTTGAGTACGATCTTTCCAGATCCAGTCTTGCGAACCCTCTTTTTAGCGCCGCTGTGTGACTTCATCTTTGGCATAACGCGAGTATTCTAAGGAAAAACGGCCCTTTGACAAGAAAAAGGCCTTAAAAAAGACCTAAAAGAACCAGATGAACTAAGGACTAAGAGGAGTATTTTCATTCCTTCTTCTCGTTCTTCTAGATCTACGTAGGATTTGAATCAATGACCGTCGTTTCCTCCTTCACGACACCCCCCTTCTTCGCTCTGAGGATCACTATGAACTGATTCCCCTGCTTCTTGATCTCCTGCTCCACCTCAGCGGTATCCTCCATATCAAGAACAAGGTCATTGAGTTTCTTGTAGGCGTACTCCTTATTGGTCAGCTCTCGACCACGTAGGCGCACTACAAACTTCACGAGATGCCTCTCTGCCATAAATTCACGTGCTCTATTCATCACACGCTCCATATCGTGCTTCTCTGTCCTGAAACCAAACCGTAGCGTCTTAACCTCTGTCTGTTTCGTATGAGCACGCTGCTTCTTCTCCTTCTTGCTAAGCTGATAAACATACTGCCCAATATCACCAATCTTCACTACTGGTGGCTTAGCCTTTGGCGATACTTCGATAAGATCCAGCTCTTCCTCTTTAGCTCTAGCAATAGCATCTGCGATAGTTAATGTTTCTGCATCACCTTCGTCAGAAATAAGCATAACCTCAGGCACGCGAATCTGCTCATTTACACGAGGCTTCTTAACAGCAGACTGACTACGATTTGGTGGGGCATTGCGACGCTTTCTCAGGTGGAAAATGGGGAAACAGCTATTACAGTAGAGAAATGTAGTGTGCAGAGGGCTATGGAGTCAAGAACTTAGAGCGTTACTCGTTACTTGTTACTCGTTACTAGATAAGTAACACATATCAAAATAGACGCTAAACACGTAACCAGTAACATTATCCCCGACTATACAAATCCATATCTACATCTACCTTGTACCACCCAGGCGCTCCTCCTGTTTCTAAGTTGATGTTGTTGACGATCATAAATGGAAAAGGCCAAAGATCAAAACGATCGATACTTCTCCCAATCTCACTATTAAGAATACGACGTGCATCTCTCAAAAAAGAAAGACGTAGCGTGTCTTGGAATGCCGAGACAAACTCTGGTGAAGAAAATGACCGTAGTAACTGCTGTTCATATGACTGTGAATCGCGTGCATACTGTAAAAGATCTGTAGAGAGAAACTGCTCCAAGGCTGTAACTCCAGCGGGATTCTCTGCCTCTGTCCGATTGAGAAGCATCTGTCGCTCTTGAGCATTAAGCGCATCTCCAATAGTCAGGAGTCCTGATAACTTCATGACAGAAAGAAACTTCTCTACACCATCTTGGTGTGCATCAAATGTAATGGACACTGCACGAGTGACAAGATCGTTTTTTTCTTGCGGCTCATCAAGCGTGATACCTGACACATTAGCAATCAATCCTTCGCGTTCAAGATTGTCTCGGAAGATATCGAATATAGCCATGAGACGATCGAAATCTGGCTGTGTAGGAAGAACAAATACATTCACGCGCTCCTCTTGAGACCCCACCCGAGTGATCGCATGCAATTCACCCATCTCTACTTGATTCGTTAGCACAGAAAGTCGACGTTCTAGTTCTGGAAGATCAGCAACAAGAGGAATAGACACGTCTTGAACCTCCATGACTGCGCGCGCATGTGCTGTCAGAAGAACTGTGGAGATAAACAACATCCCCATGCCTCCACAGAGCAACGTTACCGTGCACATAAACCTGCGTTGGCGATATCTATTTCTCATGGAAGAGTGATCTGAATATGAAATGGCGAATAGAATGATCCATCCTCGTTTTGATTCCTCGTAAAGCTTGGGCTCACAAGATCAGCCACAAAGTCCATCGACCGCAACTCCTCTACAAACTGTGCAAGAACCGTCATGCTACGAGGACCAACATTCCGTACAGATCCCGAAAAGTCCACAGTATTCTCCTCTGGACTGTATTGTAGTACCGACAAATACACTGCTCGCTTTTCATCTTCGACACGCACTCGGGTCGCAACCTTCTCTATCTCTGTTTGCAACGTAAAGAGAGGAAACTGCATATGCTTCAGCTCTGTAAGTGCACGAAACTGTGTTCCTTCCATGGGCAAGATAAGTGCATTACGCTGCTCTTGCGCATCTGAGATCTGTGCAGTGAGAGATGCATGGTACGACTGCAGTGACTTTGCATCACGCATTTCTCCAGCAACTTCCACTGTTGTCAGCTCTGGAAGAAGAGAGAGCCATGAAAATGTCAGAGTACCAAGCAGTACTGCTGAAAAGATAAATAATGGCAGAGCACCACGCTTTGCGATGGCCCCAAAAGAGTGTGATTGCCGTTTGTTGGTTTTTGTTGAATCAGACATTTGGATTTCCCTTTATTATAGCGCAATATTGCATTTTTCTCCATTGAGGAGGGTTGCCATATTTATAAGAATGTTATGTATTTGGTATATAGTATTTGGTATGTAGGATTGCCATATACCATATACTAGATACCATTTACCAATTCTGGTACAATAAAGAAGTATTACCCCTTTCACGTGGATGAACTGATTGCAAAACTTCGGGATCTACAGTCAGCCGTAAACACGGGAAAGGACTCTCTTTGAGGCTAGAAACATACCACAAACCATAGCGGAGCTTGAAGAAAAGGGTACTGCACCAGATATTTGGAATGACCAAGAAGCAGCAAATGTGCTTTTTACAAAACTCAAAGCATTGAAAAAGCAGTGGGAGCCTCTCTCGAATATCGCAGATACTATAGAAACAGCCTTGGAAATTGCTATAGAAATGACGGAAGAAGATCTTCCCGAACTTGAAAACGAATATAACGCACTACAAAAGAAGTGGAATGCGTTAGAAGTGCAGCTCTACCTCGGAGGAGAGTTTGACTTCAATAACTGCTACCTAACAATCAGTTCTGGGGCAGGGGGTACAGACGCACAAGACTGGGCTGCGATGCTACTACGTATGTATTTGCGATACTGCGAACGACAAGAATGGAAAACATCTATTCTCGAAAAGACTGATGGTCAAGAAGTGGGAATCAAATCTGTTACTGTCTACATCGAAGGTCCTATGAGCTATGGGATGATCAAATGTGAACGTGGCACACATAGGCTTGTACGACTCTCCCCCTTCAATGCGAAGAATCTTCGACAAACAAGCTTCGCACTTGTAGAGGCATTGCCCGAGATATCTGAATCAGCTGAAA
Source organism: bacterium (assembly GCA_027623015.1). Lineage (GTDB taxonomy): Bacteria > Patescibacteriota > Gracilibacteria > Peribacterales > Peribacteraceae > JAQBVR01. The sequence continues at coordinate 25,122 of JAQBVR010000015.1, forward strand.
TTGAAATAGATACCAAAGACTTACGCATAGATACGTATCGCAGCAGTGGAGCAGGAGGACAACACGTAAACAAAACAGATAGTGCAGTTCGACTGACACACATGCCAACAGGCCTAGTAGCTGCATGTCAAAGTGAGCGTAGTCAGCAACAAAACAAACGACAAGCCATGAACATCCTCACTGCAAAGCTACTCGAAGTACAACGTGAAAAAGATTCAATGAAAAAACACGGGCTTAAAAGTGCAAGTAAAAGTGCCGACTTCGGCCAACAGATTCGTAGCTATGTCTTGCAGCCATACCAAATGGTCAAAGACCTACGTACAAATATAGAAACAAGTGATACCAGTGGAGTTCTCGATGGAGATCTGCAGGACTTTATAGATGCAGAGCTCAAGCGGTCAGCACAAAGTTAGAACCTCATCCTAACCTTCTCCTTTCCTGCAGGCCATAGCCCAAAGGCGACGGCTGGACGAAGGAGAAGGAACTGTTTTGTATGTGCCTACTTACATATCCTTGAGCATGGTAAAACAAAAACATAAACAATACATCTCCCTCTCCTCCAGAGAGGAGAGGGTAGGGGTGAGGTCGTCCTAAAGAAAAAAGCGCCCGGGGGCGCTTTTTTATTCCTAGTTCAAAAGAAAGGACTAGAGATCACATGGACGAACAGTCTTGCGGCCGTTCTCCTTAGCACGTTCTGCAGCCTTCTTAACAGCAGCTTCGAGCATTGCACTAGCAGCGTCGGAGAGGTCACCAGAAGACATCATACCGTACTTTTTCACGAGGTCCTTAAGCTTTGAAGCAACAACGTAACTCATAAGTAAGAGAGTAAAGGAATAAAAGACAGAATAATTCTACGCAAATGCAGCAGGCCCACGCAAGGCTTAATTGCAAAAAAACCAGACAAAATCGCTGATAAATGCAAATATGTACAATTGACCACATTTCGATCTCTTGTCTGTGTAAGATTTTGAACAATGAATTTTTGGCTTAAATAAGCCATTTATAGATATATTTACTCATAGAATAGGCCATATATGCTACATTGCGCGATGGAGAGATGGCTGAGTGGTCGAAAGCGCACGACTCGAAATCGTGTAGGCTCGTAAGGGTCTCGGGGGTTCGAATCCCCCTCTCTCCGCCACAGTTGAATTCGAGATGAACTCAAGCCCGCAGGGCGCTGAGTGAATCCGAAGATACTGTGTCGGCCATAGCTCGAAGCGAAGCGGAGAGCGACGGCTGACTGAACCGAAACTGAGTGAATCCGAAGATACTGTGTCGGCCATAGCTCGAAGCGAAGCGGAGAGCGACGGCTGACTGAACCGAAACTGAGTGAATCCGAAGATTACAGAGTACACAGCTCAGACCTGCTGCTTTCGGTTAGAGTTAGGACATGGTCTAGAATACGTCAGCCTTCGCTACACTCGTAACAGCGAATCCTATTGATGAAGAAACTTGGAGCTGAGAGACAGCTACCGTACTTCGTCATTGCAGGACAATTTTGAATGTTCGTTTGCGGCAGTTCGAATACAAGAACGAGTGTGCAATCATTCTCTCAATCCATACTCTCCAGTTTAGCGATCAACTTTTTGAGCACTGCTCCAAGTCTCTGACTGTTTTCCTATTTTCCTACATTCTGATAAATACCTTCTTCTTTTTTGAAAGGTTTCTTCTCTCATCATTCATTTGTCTATTACTCAAATAGTAATACCTTCACTAAAAGCCTGAAATGCCTTCTTATTTCTCAATACGAAGCACCGAAGGAGCAAAGACGAGGCACGATAAAGCAGACGGTCACACCATAAGGCGAACGTAAAAGCCAACACAAAACCAGACATCCAAAGAGTCGGAAATAAACTCAGGAAGTGGATTCCCGCTGCTACTACCACAACAAGTGTACACAACCACATAGTAGCATTGCCACGCGAAGAATCTCCCTTGTTACCCATCCACCAAAGAAACGACACTGGAACAATGAAAACAGCCCACCAATGGAATGCATACACCGCTAAGACAGCACTGATTAAAATGGCAAAGGGTGATGCAAGGAATGCGAACCATACAACGCGTTTTTCAAAATATGGTGTTTCACCAGTTTTTTCTTGGATAGTGATGATTGGCACATCTGTGTAGAGCAATCGTGCATAAGAGCGGTCAATACCAATTAGGATGCATCCATCGGATTCTAATTTGGTAAGCGAACTGTGATCAGTATTGTCCATATTGAAGTGGCTGGATCGGAATCTATCTTGTGACATGCAAATAGCTTACGCAGAACTATCAAGAGGTGGAAGGAGGGATGTAAATGGGACAGTTTTCACTCCTTTCTATAGGTGTCCCATTTGTTCCGTTTGTTTGTTACAATTCATCGTATGAAAGAAATATTCTCGAAAAGCAGTTTTCCCTTAACTCCAGGAGGAAACAACTACCAATGGCACGATGCAGAGACTGCATTCGACCTATCACAAGATGGTAAATACATCATTGCCATCACTGCATCAGCAAAAGATGCCGCCCAGAATAATGGACAGGATGATGATGATCTACGTGTTGTGATTAACGGCTATGAATTTGGAAAGCAAGAGGTCCATCAGGACAAGGTTTCATGGAACGGCTTTGGAATCGCAGCATCGTGGGATGGAGCAAGTTTGCAGGGCGGCAGCAAAACTGTTTACTTCTTCATGTCACTCGCAGTAGGGAAGCACACCATCAAATTCTGGGCTGATGAAACACCAGCAATTAAAGTAGTTCGTGTTCTACAGATAATAGAAGAACAGAGTGGTGCCATCGAAGATGTAATCTTCGATTTTCATGAAAAAGCCCCAGGCCAAAAAACAGACGTTCACGGCATTCCGTGGAAGACCTTTGTCTTCGCTCCGGGCTTCAACATAGTGAAACTTGCCGACATATCTGCAAACACAGAGAGTGGAAAACAAAAAGGTGGGACGGACGGTGACAACATCAAAGTGTATGTGAATGGTCAGATTGTCGGAAATCCCAAAGCGCCAACATCGGACAAATACAAGAATTTCTTCTTCTCGGGTGATCTGTCTCAAGGCAAAAAAGAGGCTCTAATGATTCCCGGAAGAGATTTCCTGTTCAACGAACAGGATGTATCCATTGAACTCTGGTATGACGAGACACCCCTGTTGGAAACTGTGAAGTTTGAGCTGGATTCAAAGACAGCATACGAGCAACCAAATACCCTGAAACGCAGAATTATAAGGTTGATAGAAGGCAGAAGCTTGCCGTTCAATCTATGGGACAACTGGCCCACAATTCTTGATTCCGTGCAGACAGCTCGTGACACTGCTCAACACTATGCAAGAGAGCAGGGTTTTATAGAGGCAGGAGATGGCGGAGAGTTTCGGTTGCTCATAGAAGATAATGAGCCAGATGCTATGCGCCACTTTGCATGGAATGTGCTTCTCACAAGAGATTTTGATGATAAAGCTGCTGAAGTCATTACAACAAATCATGAAGTGTTTTGGATGGAAATCCGAAATAAGAAGGATCTTTCTAGATCAAACGTACAAGACATGTGGAACAACAAACAAGGGAGAGAATTCGCTATTCGATATCCCGACATAGAACACTTTGAGTTGTTTGAAATTGCAAAGTCAGAGAAAAAACTTATCATCAATCTAGAAGATGTAACAGAAGAACACAGAGCAGAAGTACAAAAGATTATTGACCGTGCACAGTAATGCGCACGAAAAGTTTCAAGTTTTGGCTGTTGCTCAGCATTATTCTTACCTGTCTAAGCTATGGAGTATGGCTTCTCTATGGCTTGTCTTCCATCCCTTGGGAACAAATAGGTGGAGTGATAGATATTGAGGATACCATCCTTGCATGAAAAGCAGATTTGCGCGAAGTCCAAAATGGGACACTTTTTTATAGTGTCTTATTTGTCTCATTTTAACCCCCAAAGTACTGTCCAATTCTGTCCAATTTACATCTCAAAGGGTAGGAGACCCTGTTGCTCCGCCACAGTTGAATTGCAGACGAGCAAGGAGCCAAAGGCGACACAGAGAGTCGCAAGATACTGTGT
>JAQBVR010000016.1 GCA_027623015.1 bacterium
TCTGGAACTTGTGGAATAACGGGCTGCTCCTCTGGGGCAGCACCAAAACTTCCTACTTCGCCTAGAAGTCGTCTTTCAGCCGTTGTGAATGTGTATTTGAACATGCTTATTTGGAGAATTGTGTATCGAGCTTCGTCAGATCTTCATCATCTTCTGCATCACTTTGTTTCTCTACTACCTCATAACTCGCTTTGCGGTATGTTTTGACCTCCTCATTCTTCATCTTGCTAAATCCCTCATAGCTCTGTTGGTATTTGAGAAATGCCTGTCCATAGCGAGATGCGCGCTTCGCTGTGTCTTCTGGTGTCTCAGCTGCGTAACGTGCTCCCATATTGGGCAGTTCACTAGAGATGAGTTCTGGCTCTATCTGTCCCATAAGTGCGTCATAGAGCTCCTGACCACTAGGTGGTAGCTTGGGCTTAGGAGGGATGACCGCTCCAGTATTGTCTGTTGGTGGATTTGGTGTCATTGTATTCTCCCTATTGTAACATAATTAAACTAATTAGTCAGGTTTGGATCGGGGTTTCGTAACGATTTATGTATATCTGAGACGCTTTGCCTATTTCCTGCCTCAGAATCCTTCTCTGCCCGCTTCGCTGAATCCTGTCCCATACGTTGTACATCTGCTCTCATACCCTGAGCCATTTGGTCTATCTCAGCAAAAACCGAAACTTGTTCTCTGCTAATGTCAGCCACAATTGCCGCAGAATTACCCTTTTCAGTACGTGGTCCTAGCGGTGTGTCGTTCATAGTAGTAAGGAGTTCTGAGGAAGCTTCTGAATCTGCCTCTGCTTCGCGTGCTTCATTATCAAAAATTGCAATGAGACGTTTTGTGAGTTCTTCACTCACTACGCCGTGTTCTTTTTGTATTTGCAGTAGAAGTCCTTCCTTCGTTGCAGGATCGATATTTGCATCTTCTATGCCAGCAATGATGTCTTCTATATCCTCCATTAGAACTGTAGGGAAAGAGAATTTTCTAGTAGGGGATACTCATGAAATGCACCAGCATCATCTTTGTACGTTACTTCACTTGCTTGTGTGTCTAGTACGCAAAACTTATCTCCATACTTGAGGAGAACAAACCCCAGACCACGATTGTATACATATGCATCTACAACATTGCCAAGTCCCAAAGAGACCTTCATTTGCTTACCAATAATACGCGGGCTATTTTGCAGCGTTTGCAGCCGACTGGATGTATCTCCAATATTAGGATCACTCTGCATAAACTTCTGTAGTCGGTAATACCGTGAGTTACCACGTTGCAAGCTTGCGACGGAACGCATCAAACTTTTTAACAGTGCTGGTTCTCTGTGCAGAGAAGCATCTGCCTTCATCAAAGTAAGTAATGCACCATTTCCTTCTGCATTTCTCTGAAACAGATTATCTATTTCATTAGGAGAAACGATGTTTCGCTTCAGTAATTCTTTTGTTGCCATCTCTTCTATAGCCAATTCACTTCTCCAGCCTTCAGTTAGTTTCTCACTAGTTATCGGTTTTGCCGTCTCAAACTTGATCCGTATTCTCTGTAGGCTTTCTGTAAGCTTTTTCTCCATAGTTGGTTTCATTGTGAGTGGTGTCGTTTTATCTCGTAAGAGATTTGCGAGGCGATTGTATTTACCTGCTCTCTCTGTAGCCTCTTGTACTTGCTCTTGTAAGTGCACAGAAAGATCGCCACGCATACTCTCCGCTATCCTATCGACGGACTCTAGGTACAGACGTCTTTTGCCTCGGAGAAAAAATCCTTTCAGTCTACCAATTGCTAGGTCTGACTCTTGTGCAATTCTTTCCTCAGCTCTTTCGCGTATCTGTGCTTGTAGTTCTTTGTCCATGGCAACCCCTGATCGAAAAAAATTAGCTGCCCATGCTGTCCAACCTATCTTTATCTGACTAATGTCATTCACCATCTTCTCCGTATGAGATTCGAGCTGGCTCTCTGCGGATGCATCAGTAAGAGATCCATCCGTATCTTCTGCTTTATTTATGATGTCTTTCGACCTATTAAAATCGAGATGTAGTAGTCGTTTCTCTATTGCCGACAGATGAAAGAGATTTTTTCTCATAAATCCTATTATTATAACAGAAATGGCGTTGTATTGCTATTTTTGATAGAAATGACGAGAGAAGGAGAGAGGGAATGTCTAACACACAACAAAAGCCTTGCATTTTCTTTGACGAACCCAAATTCACCCTTTAAAGTGCCGAGGCTTTAGAAATGTTCAAGTCTGTCGTTCACTCTTCGACAATCTCAGAGTCAACTAAACAGGCCGAACGAACCTCTTCATACTTATGCCTAACGGTCTTATTGCCAAGAAAGTCGGAATGTCACGCGTCTTCCTCGAAGGAGGTGAGGCTGTGCCTGTGACGTACTTGGCAGTAGAGCCAAACACCATCGTCCGTACGAAGACAGAGGACAAAGACGGCTACAACGCCATCGTTCTTGGTGTTGGGGCAAAAAAATGGAAGAGTCGTAAAGGAAAAGAGAACACACGCTATGCAATGCAGAAGGAATGGCAAGTAGACAGCCTAGAAGGACTGGAGGCTGGAAAGCAGATCGCAGCAGACACTATCCCAGCTGAAAGTGTCGTCTCTATCTCTGGTATCTCTAAAGGAAAAGGATTCCAAGGAGTAGTCAAGCGTCACAAATTTGCAGGAGGTCCCAAGACGCACGGTAGCCACCACCACCGACGTCCAGGTTCTATCGGTATGTGTGAGTTCCCAGGTCGTGTGCTAAAAGGACAACGTCTACCAGGACGTATGGGAGGAGATACTATTACCATCAAAGACCGCTCTATCGTCGTTGTCGATACAGAGAAGGGTATCCTCGCTGTTAAAGGACCAATCCCAGGACCAAATGGTGCATTCGTGTACGTAACGGTCCAATCTTCCCCAGACTCTGAATAATGACTATCGATGTCTACACTGCTACAGGCACTAAGAAGGGAACCGCTGAGTTACCAGCCTCACTCTTTAAGGCAACGGTCAACGAAGACCTGATGCACCAAGCGCTTGTACGACAGCAAAGCAACCGTCGTCACAGCATCGCGCATGTAAAGGGCCGTGGTGAAGTACGAGGATCTACAAAGAAACTCTATGCACAGAAGGGAACAGGTCGTGCACGTCGGGGATCTGTACGCTCTCCTGTCCTTCGCGGAGGTGGTAAAGCATTTGGTCCACGTAATAATTCGAACTTCACGAAAGATATGCCAAAAGCTATGCGTCGCGCAGCTCTGAAGAGTTGTCTCACACTTCAGGCAAACAGTGGTGCAATCCTCGCACTCGAGAGTTACCCAGACACGATCAAGACAAAGGATATGAATGTATTGCTGAGTAAGTTGCCTGTGGAGCTCGGACGAAAGATCGTAATCGTCACGTCAAAGGGGCACACATCTCTCGCTCTCTCAGCTCGCAATATCCCAGGAGTGAAGACGATCTCTGCAGCGTACTTGAACCCAGAAGACATCCTCGGAGCGCATCGTATGATCTTCCTCGTCGATGCTATCAAGACGGCAGAGGAGGTATTTACCTCAGAAGGAACAAAGGAGGCAAAGGGTACAAAGGTAGAAACCCGCAACCCGCAACCCGCAACCCGCAACAAATCCGAATCATCAAAAGTTTCTAAGAAAGATGCCCCCCCCAAAGCATAACCATGGATCTCACTCGCGTTATTGTCGGCCCAGTTGTGACAGAGAAATCCGAAAGGATGAAGACTGCCAATAAACGTGTCTACACGCTCCGTGTCGACAACAATGCAACAAAGATAGATGTAAAGACTGCGCTCAAGCATTTCTACGATGTAGAAGCTGCCTCTGTGCGTATTATGCGCACAACAGGAAAGGTGCGTCGTTTTGGTCGCAGTGGTGTAATGCAAAAGAGACATCCATTTAAGAAGGTCATGGTTACATTGTCAGCAAAGAGTAAAGCTCTAGATCTTACCTCCTTTAAATAGTCATGCCTGTACGCAAGCTAAAACCAACGAGTCCAGGGCGCCGCAAAATGTCGGTCGCTGACTTCTCGGGGCTTACAAAGAAGCGTCCAGAGAGAAGTTTGACGAAAGGGAAGAAGTCTATCTCCGGTCGCAACAACGCAGGACGATTGACAATTCGCCACCGTGGAGGTGGTCACAAGCGTCTTTACAGAGAGATCGACTTCAAGCGTACCGCAAAGACAGGAGTACCAGGAACTATCGCATCTATCGAGTATGATCCAAACCGCAGTGCACGTATCGCTCTTATCCACTATGCAGATGGTGACAAGCGGTACATGTTAGCTGCCGAAGGTCTTCAAGTAGGAGCAGAGGTCGTTTGTGCAGAGCGTACAAAGGTAAAGCCAGGTAACCGAATGCAGTTGCAGTACATTCCATCTGGATACAAAATCTACAACCTTGAAATTACCGTTGGTCGTGGTGGACGTATCGTTCGTAGTGCAGGAACATCTGCAACTCTAGCGGGAACAGATGACAAATATGCAATTATAGATATGCCAAGTGGAGAAGTTCGTCGTGTGCTTAAAGTATGCTACGCAACGATTGGTACTGTGAGTAACTCTGACCACAGCCTCGTACGTATTGGTAAAGCTGGTCGTATGCGATGGCTTGGTCGTCGTCCTCAGGTACTTGGTAAGTCTATGAATGCAGTAGACCACCCACATGGTGGTGGAGAAGGGCACTCGCCTATTGGGCTAAAGGCTCCAAAGACACCATGGGGAAAGAAAGCTCTTGGTGTAAAGACACGACAGCCTAAAAAAGCATCCAACAAGTTTATTGTCCGTACTCGTGCCCAGAAGAAGAAGAGGCGCTAACCTTCAACTTTCAACCTATAACTTATAACTTCTCTTATGTCTAGATCTCTCAGCAAAGGCCCATACATCGACCCAAAGCTTCTCAAGAAGATCATGAGAATGATGGAAGCTGGTGATAAAAAGATCATAAAGACTTGGTCACGTTCCTGTGACATCCCACCAGAGTTTGTCGGATTTACCTTCGCAGTACACAACGGAAAAGATTTCACACCTGTCTACATTACTGAACAGATGGTCGGTCATAAACTTGGAGAGTTCTCTTGGACAACAAAGTTTAAGATCCACGGTGGAAAGATGGCCGATTCCCAAGCTAAAGGTAAATAATCTCATTACTTCTCTATTATGAAATCTACTCTACGCTCCGTTCGCATCGCTCCTAAGAAGGCCAACCTTGTTGCCAAGATGGTACGTGGGAAGAGTGTGAAAGATGCAGTAAACTCCCTTGAGCTCACGAACAAGAAAGCGGCAAGACTTCTAGAAGAGCTTGTAAAGTCTGCTATGGCAAATGCTAGTCACAACGATAAACAAGACGCAGATTCTATGATGATCAAGACATTAGTCGTCAACAAAGCACAGGCGTACCACCGTGGTATTCCTATGGCTCGTGGTCGCATGCGTCGCATTCGCAAGTTCATGAGTCACATAACTGTCACACTTGGCTTCCCTGAAGAGATCGAGAAGAAAGCTGAAAAGGTTTCCAAAGTCTCCAAGGAGACCAAGGAGACAACGCGTAACGCGCAACCCGTAACCCGTAACAAATCCAAGAAAAAAACGACAACCAAGAAGCCATCTTCCAGTTCTACTACCTCCAAATAATTATGGGTCAAAAAGTTAATCCCAACGGCATGCGTCTAAACATCACGCGCACATGGACGAGTACATGGTTTGCAAAAGGGAGAAAGTACCGTGATCTATTCATCCAAGATGTAGAGATTCAGCGTTACATTCGTGCACGCCTACAAGATGCTGGTATCAGTAATATCGATATCGATCGTAGCAAGAAGACATCTCTAACAATCCACACAAGTAAGCCTGGTGTGATCATTGGTAAGCAGGGTGCATCTATCGAATTGCTCAGAGTTGATCTTGAAAAGAAGTTCGGCGGCTTATTTGAAGTAAACATTCAGGAGATCCGCAATCCAGATGGAGATGCAGATGTTATCGCAGAGACAATTCAAGGCCAGATGCAACGTCGTATGCCTTTCCGTCGTGCAGCACGCATGGCGATAGAAAAGTCGATGCAGTCTGGAGTTCAAGGGATCAAGATCAAAATCTCCGGTCGACTCAACGGAGCAGAGATCGCACGCACAGAGTTATTCAAAGACGGTAACATTCCACTGCAGACACTACGTGCAAACGTTGTACTTGCTCGACGCAGCGCTAAAACAACATATGGAACGATTGGTATCAAGGTGTGGATCTACACAGGAATGGTGTTTAAGAAAGTTGAACATATTCAGTCCGCTTCCCTCTCTTCGTAATGTTAGAGCCTAAAAAAGTAAAATACCGCAAGCAGCACCGACGCCGAGGAGCATTCTCCGGCAAGGCGCAACGTGGTGCCCAATTAGCATTCGGTAAAATTGGACTTAAGGCTACCAGTAATGGTGAGATCACTGCTCGACAGATCGAAGCAGCTCGTCGTGCCATGACGCGAAGCGTTGCCCGAGGAGGAAAGATGTGGATCCGCGTATTCCCAGATATCCCTGTAACTAAGAAAGCAGCTGAGGTACCGATGGGATCCGGAAAAGGTAACCCAGAATATTGGGGTCGTGTTATCAAGGCAGGCACAGTCCTGTTCGAAATGGATGGTCTATCAGAAGTAGCTGCTCGCGAGGCATTGCGTCTTGCTAGCCACAAATTGCCTTTTAAGACGAAAGTCGTTACCCGTATCACACACTAATGCCTAAAATGACCACTACCACCGAGCTACGAAAGATGCAGTCTAACGATTTGGAGAAGGAATTGCGTGAACAGAGCGTTCTTGTAGCAAAGCTACGAATGGGCGTAAAACTGGGTAAAGAGAAGGATAGTGCCAAATATCAACGCGAACACAAGCAGCTTGCTCGCATGACTACAATCATGTCGGAAAAACGCACTGAAGAGTTGCTCGCGAAGGCCTCTACGCCTACAGTGTCGGCTCCTGCAACAAGTGATTCCCCATCCGCATCATGAGAAAGAAGAAAGGCATCATTACATCGGCAAAGATGACAGGCACTGTTACGGTGACTATCCACTCACTTGCATTTCATCCGAAGTACAAAAAGCGCTTCCGTGTCTCAAAGAAGTTCCTTGCAGATGCTGGAGACCACAAGCTTGCAGAAGGAGATCTCGTCGTTATTGGAGAGACACGTCCACAGAGTAAGCGTAAACACTTCAGTGTACTAGAAGTCCTTAAGCATAGTGCTAATGTTTCAGATGTATTAGAGGAGGCAGCAGTAGATGAAGTGATCAATCGTGAAAAGACCACCGAAGTTAAGCCAGACAAGAAAGAGGAAAAAACAGAAGATTCTACCCCAGAAATAGCGTGATCCAAGTACAGACCATCCTCAACGTTGCCGACAATACTGGTGCGAAGACCGCTATGTGCATCAAGGTACTCGGTGGATCCCGACGTCGCTATGCACGCATCGGAGATATCATCGTTGTTGCGATAAAGACTGCTACTCCTCGCGGCACGGTAAAGAAGAAGACGGTTGAACGCGCAGTGGTCGTTCGTACAAAAAAGCCAACTCGTCGTAAAGACGGAAGTGGTATTCGATTCGACGACAATGCGTGTGTCATCATCACAAAAGAAAAAGTGCCGAAGGGCACTCGTGTGTTCGGACCTGTAGCGCGTGAGCTACGACTAGCTGGATATCAAAAGATTGTTTCTCTTGCACCCGACGTACTATGATGCGGTTTCTCAACAATACTATCGGGTACGATTTGCTTTCCGCATCACTCATGTCGGTGAAGCGATATCGCTACGCCGACATTACAGATGCTGTACAACAATCTTCATATTTCTTACATCGCAAAAACGCATGAAAATCCGACCCGGCGATAGCGTCGTAGTCATTACAGGCAAAGATAAGAATAAGACAGGCTCTGTCATGAGAGTTCTTGCAGGAAAGAATCGTGTTGTTGTCACAGGCATCAACATCCGAACAAAGCATGTAAAGGCTACACCACAGCGTCCAGGACAACGCCTGCAGTACGAAGCAAGTATCGATGCAAGCAATGTTATGGTCATCGATCCTAAGACAAAAAAACGTTCTCGTATTGGTCAGACTATCGATAAAAAGGGTCATAAGAAGCGTACAGCAAAACGTAGCGGAGAGGTGCTCATCACTACTGCACCTGTCGCCACAGAAGAAACCAAAGACAAGCGTGCATCTGCAAAGAAGGGGCAGGAAGAGCTAGCAGAGAAGCGAACAGGAAAGACGACACCTTCCTCTACAAAGCCTACGGCTGACAAAGAGAAGGGGGCATCCAATGACAAGACACCATTCTGGAAAAAGATTGGATTTGGACAAGACGCTATGGAAGATGCAGCAGATATCGCAAATGAGTCTCGCATGAAGCAAGATAAATCCGTTCCAGACCAAGGTCAGGCACCAGATGTTCGTTCCACCCAACGCGGTAAATAATTATGACATACCTCTCTCTCCACGATCGGCTTAAAGGACCTGTTATCGAGACACTGAAGAAGGAACTCGGTATCAAGAACATTCATGCTCTTCCACGCATTCAAAAGGTGATAGTAAACGTTGGTATCAACAAGTCGAAGATGGATAGCAAGGAAATGCATGCATATGTCATAGATTCCCTTGCGAAGATCACAGGACAGCAGCCAGTAAAGACTATTGCTCGTAAAGCTATCTCAAACTTTAAAACGCGAGAAGGAATGGTTGTAGGAACGATGGTCACACTCCGTGGTCGCAGGATGGAAGAATTCCTCGACAGACTATTTAGCTATAGTCTTCCTAGAATCCGCGACTTCCGTGGAATTGCTTCAAAGATGGATGGTCACGGTAACTATGCACTTGGTATTCGAGACCACTCAATCTTCCCAGAGATCGCTCCTCCAGATCCTAAAGATATCTTTAGCCTACAGATTCAGATCACAACATCTGCAATTGATGACGAGCAGGGTATGGCACTACTCAAGGCTATTGGTGTTCCGTTTACACGTAAAAAGGAAGAGACTGAAGAAAATGCAAATGCCAAGTCCCAAATCCTAAAAGAGGCCAATGAGCCTGCAAGCCGCAACCCTCAACCAGCAACTGATTCAAAAGAAGAGGCCGAAGAAATTGCTTCAGAAGCAGAAACCACAGATACTCAGGACCCTGTAACAGAAGATTCCACAACTCCAACCACCTAATATGGCTAGATTAGCTCTCAAAAACAAGCAGCAAAACGCACTCAAGAAACATCTTAGAGCGCTAGCTGACGGCCGAAAGTCCAAGTTCTCCACACGCGTATACAACCGTTGCGCACTATGTGGAAGACGTCACGGATTTATGCGCTTCTTTGGAATCTGCCGTATTTGTTTCAGAGAGCTCGCTTCAAATGGCGATATCCCAGGTGTTACTAAATCCTCTTGGTAATTATGACATACGTAACTGACCCCATCGGCGACTTCCTCACTCGTATGCGCAATGCGCAAGCAGTAAACAAGCGCGAGTGTCGCGCACCACACTCTCGTATGAAGGTGGAACTTTCAGCATTGCTAAAGAAAGAAGGGTGGATTACAGATTATCGCGAAGAAGGAGAGGTTCCAAAAAAAGAGGTTATCGTAGTATTTGCAGCAGATAAGCCTCGCCTAACATTATCACGTGAAAGTAAGCCTGGTCGCCGCCTTTACAAAGGTTACCAAGACCTACATCCTGTCCTTAATGGATTTGGTGCTGCCATCCTATCGACAAGCAAAGGTATGATGACGGACAAGCAGGCACGCGAGAAACACCTTGGTGGTGAAGTACTTTGTACCATTTCATAATATGTCGAGAATTGGAAAACTAGCAGTGGCTATCCCAAATGGCGTTACCGTTGATGTCGAGGGCCCAAAAGTATCCGTCAAAGGACCAAAGGGTGAGCTGAGCATCATGTTACTTCCAGAAGTAAACATCGATATGGGGGAAGGTACTCTTACCGTAAATCGCAAAGACGACTCAGCAGATGCTATGGCTCGTCATGGGCTTACGCGCCAACTTGTTAACAATATGGTTATTGGTGTAAGTACTGGATACGAGAAAAAACTTGAGATTATCGGAGTAGGGTATAAGGCGCAGGCAAATGGAAAAACTGTGGTGCTCAATCTTGGTCACTCTCACGCCATCAACTTCCCAGTTCCAGATGGTATAGAGGTGAAGCAAGACGAGCAGAACAAAAATATTCTTAGTATTTCCGGTATCGACAAGCAGCTTGTCGGACAGGTTGCAGCGAACATTCGCAGCTACCGTCCACCAGAGCCATATAAAGGTAAAGGTGTACGTTACGTTGGTGAAGAAGTTCTACGCAAAGCTGGTAAGACTGCTGCCAAATCCGGTTAATCCCCACTCTTATGCCTACAAGTAAAGTCATCAACCGGCAAGCTCGCAGACGTCGCATCCGTGCGAAAGTCCAAGGTACAGCTGCACGTCCACGTCTTGCAGTATTCCGTTCACTAGCGCAGATCACTGCACAGATCATCGATGATGAAGCAGGAAAGACGATCGCAAGCGCATCCACGAAGCTGCTCAAGGCAAAGCCAAACATGGATGGAGCAAAGAAGCTTGGAGAGGAGATCGCAAAGCGTGCAAAAGATGCCAAAGTTACGACTGTCGTATTCGATCGTAACGCCTGTAAGTACCACGGACGAGTAAAAGAAATCGCCGATGCCGCACGTGCAGGAGGACTTACATTTTAATTCAAGACTCTCACTTTACATTTTATGTCTAAGACAGCCCGCCCAGACCGTAAGAAAAACGACCGCCGCCGCAAGGAGCCAGGTGAATACGAAGAGACAACACTCTCTGTCGACCGTGTAACACGTGTGGTAGCTGGTGGACGTCGTATGCGTTTCCGCGCTGTTGTCGTTATCGGAGATAAGAAGGGTAAGGTTGGACTCGGAACAGGTAAAGCAAACGATGTGCAGTCAGCAGTACAGAAGGCTACATCAGATGCAAAACGTCACATGATCCGTGTATCAATTGTAGACGGTACTATCACACATGAGATCGATACAAAGTTTAAAGCTGCACGACTTCGTCTGCTTCCAGCTCGCGAAGGTACAGGTGTGATCGCTGGTGGCTCACTTCGTGTTGTACTTGAGCACGCAGGAGTGAAGAATGTGTTGTCTAAGCGTTACGGTACAACAAACAAGCTTGTAAACGCTCAAGCAGTAATGAAAGCATTGATAGGCTTGCATGGAAGTTCGATCGTAAACCTCAATGCTCCAAACGATGCAAACAAGAAAACTACAGAAGATGATGTAGAGCCTGCTCCAGAAGGCGCTCTTAAAGTAAAAGAGATCTCTAAGAAGGATGTAGATAGCGATGGAACATTGAAGAAAGGTAAGTAAACTCCTTCTATATATATATCTGTATGTTCTGGATACTTGTACAAGTCGATTACATTGCAATATATTTGATAAAACGCGAATCTATTTCAGCCCCCAAAAAGTTCCATTAGGCCTCACTGGTAGGAAAGGGTATTGCATCTGGATACAGAGATGCGCGAGGGCGTCCAACAGGAGAGTTTGGACCAGGGAACAATGTTACATTCGCAGAGATCGCAAAGATGGCAGTAGAGTCCGCAGGGCTCGATATGCTTGGCAATACTCCACGCAATCGTGGTGCTAGAAATGGATGGGCATCGAATTACATTGCGACTCTAGAAAATGCAGGCATTTCGGTCTTTGACGATAGTTCACTCGACGTAAACGCACCTGCTCCACGTGGTGCAGTTGTTCAGATCCTCCTTGAGACATTTGGTGTAAACATGCAAGGCGCTACAGGAGCTGCATACAATGATGTAGCAAAGAGCTCCAAGTTCGCAGATGCCGTTGAAACAGCTACACAGAGTGGTATCGTATCTGGAGATGACAATGCATCTACATTCCGCCCACGTCAGCCAGTGAATCGTGCGGAGACTGCAAAGATCATCGATAAGATGATAGAGGTGTACGGGGAATAATCTTAACGTCTAGTTATATGTTATACGTTGTAGGTTGTAAGTTGATTTGGAGAACCTACAACTTAGAACTTATAACCTACAACTATTCCAAATTCTGCTACGATAGAGACGATGCCAAACGCACTCGTCGTTATCGCCCAAAAAGGATACCAAGACCTTGAGCTTGCTGGTACGCGAGATGGTTTAGCGGGTAACGGTTTCGACGTTGTGCTTTCAAGTAAGGAAGCAGGGGAGTGTACGGGAAAGCTTGGTGGATCTGAGATTGCAGTAGTAGCAATGCGAGACGTAGACCTCGACGACTACAACCGTGTTGTGTTTATCGGTGGTCCTGGTGCGGCAAAGCTCGATAATGACGCAGATGCACTGCACCTAGCAAACGCCACTGTACGAGAAGGTAAACCCATTGGAGCCATCTGTCTCGCTCCTATGATCCTTGTAAAGGCACGGCTTCTTGGTGGAAAGAGGGCAACAGTATGGGAGTCTCCAGAAACCCTAGAAGCATTTAAGCAATACGGTGTGGAGTACACCGCCGAAGCTGTAACTGTCGATGGAAAGATCGTCACGGGAAATGGACCAGACGCAGCTATTGAATTTGGACACACAATTGCGTCGAGATCATTGTAGGTGCTCGACGTACTCGAAGTGACGTCGAGTACGTCGTCAACTTCGAGTACCTCAGTTAATATAACGCATCAAAGCTCCCAAACTTCTGAGCCCAGAGATCTCGGAAGATTCCAATACCTGTTTCTTCAAATGCAGGCTGGAGGATGTTTGCCTTATGCCCGGGACTGTTCATCCAGTCTTGCACAACTTCGGGAACAGTGAGTTGTCCTGTTGCAAGGTTCTCGCCAAGGGCATAGCTCGCTCTACAGTCACATGTATTTGACGCGTACACGACAAATCCATTGCCACCAGTGGTGAGTCGACTCGTGTCTGCTTGGCTTTCACGGATCTGATCACAACCACATTGTATTGGGTCGACATCGGTGTACCCAGACGCTTTGATACGATCGATGTAGGTACCGCCTTCAGGTGAGAAGTGATCGAAGTATTTTCGTTCCCACATATCTTTTGCATGTCCAAATGCTGCAGTGCTCAGTTGCTTATTGAGCTTCAGGGGTTTTAGATTATTGTTCACACGGATCTCATTGATAGCACTCAGCACTTCGAGCTGTACGCGTTCTGCAGTGGACTGCTCATGTGTCTTCTGTAGGTGCAGACTATCTTGTAATGCAGACCGACTGACCATTGTGCGTGAGGACTCCAGGAGATTGCGATCAGCTTTATCTGCAAGAGCACGACTGCCACCAGTGTCTTTATATACCACTTTTCGGATCATAAGCTTCTGTGCAGGTCGAAGGTCTGGACGCTCTCGAAGGAGTGTGTAGTATGCTCTCGATGCTTCTCGATGGGTAACAGGAATATCTGGCCGTAGCCTAAGAGGATCTAGAGGATCTAAAAAGAGTTTGTAGGTCGCTGCTATGCCCGCATAAGGTTGTACCCAATCTCCGATACCTACATCCACGTAGTTATGTACTTGGTTGCTTTTGAGGTCAAAGGCGATCGCAAAGATCTTGAGAAGCTCCTCTCGTGTTATCGGCTTATGAGGGCGTGCACGATTTGTATCTATATCTGGATCCCACATATCGAGTTCAACCGCCGCTATCACATACTTGGTATACCACTCACTCTCAGCCACATCAGGATACTTACCATCATTGAGAAGTGGGGGGATAGGTGGATCTCGATGTTTGAGTACAAATGCAGCAGCTTCAGATCTCGTTACATATGTTGCAGTATTAAGATGTAAGCTCGCTGCTATATCTGTTCGCATCACCGAAGCCAATACACTGAGTCCAAGCACGGTTGCCAATATCGATTTATAGAAAGGCATAATCCTATTATTTTAGCACAAATCACTGGTTTACGCACTATTTGATCATAATCACAGGAAATAAGGGGAATAAAAGACATAAGAGAAATAAGGGATTTTTACCTCTCTAGTTCCCCTTATTACACGTATTCCCCTTATTTCGATTGCATAAATTCCAAATCAGTCTTTATTTTCTTGAATTACCCCAAGGCAGCAAGTAAGCTGCGTCAGCTATGCATATTCACACATTGTCATCTGCACCAGGTTCCCGTAAGTCATGCAAACGCGTTGGCCGCGGAAACAGCGCTGGTGGTGGTACGACTGCAGGTCGTGGTACAAAAGGTCAGCATTCTCGTGCTGGTCGTGGCAAGCGTTTTGGATTTGAAGGAGGTCAGACCCCTCTTCTTGGCAGACAGCCTAAGCTTGGTGGTTTTAGAAACCCTAACCGTGTAGAATTCGAGGTCATTAACCTCTCTACATTGGAAGAAAAGCTTACTGCTGGTAGTTATGACCAAGCTGCATTGCGCCAGAACGATATCATTTCTACGAAGAGACCTATCAAACTTCTTGCAAAGGGTGAGGTAAAGAAGAAATTCACTCTTACACTCGATGCTGCTTCTAAGGCAGCTATAGCAGCGGTAGAAAAAGCAGGAGGAACAGTAGAGGTATCAAAGAAGTAGATATTTTATCGAACTCTTGTTGACGAGCTGGTTTTCTACCACGACAATGCCTTCAACGTATGTTTACGTACCTAAAACAACTTTGGCAGTCCGAGGACCTGCGTCGCAGGATCCTGGTCACACTGGGGCTCCTATTTATCTACCGTGTTGTCGCACATATTACAGTACCTGGTACAGATCCATTTGCATTGCAGCAGTTTCTTGACTCACGAGGAGGTGGAGGAGTCGTAGGAGTATTTGCTGCTCTTACTGGTGGTGCCATCGACAACTTCTCTGTCGTGATGCTTGGACTATCTCCATACATTAACGCATCCATCATCATCCAATTGTGCACAGTCATCTTCCCGAAACTCGAAGCAGTATCCAAAGAGGGGGCACAAGGTCAGCAGCAACTCAACCGTTACACACGATACCTTGCAGTACCACTTGCATTTGTGCAGAGCTACGGATTCCTCATTTTGCTCGGTCGTGGAGGTGCTGAACTCGTAGATCTTAGCTTCCCAGGTGTGCTTGCTCCGATGCTTTTCGTCACAGCAGGTTCACTCTTCATCATGTGGCTCGGTGAGCTCATCACGGAGAAGGGAATTGGTAACGGTATCTCTCTCATCATTTTCGCAGGTATCGTCTCTGGTATTCCCTCTGTTATAAGCTCTATGTTCATCGCAGGAGAAGGAAAGCTTGCAGCATTCTATCTCTTTGGCATCGTGTCACTCGCTATGCTTGTCTGTGTTGTTCTTTTTACAGATGCACACCGACTTATCCCCATCACGTACGCAAACCAAGGAGCAGGTCGTGGTGTACAGGCCAGCATTCCTATACGTCTCAACCAAGCTGGTATGATCCCGATCATCTTCGCGATCTCCCTCATCACACTTCCTGCGATCATCGCACAGTTCCTTTCTACAGCGACAAGGTTTCAGCCAGTTGTACGATTTATCAATGAGTACATCAACCCACAGAGTCCTAGTATTATCTACATGTTGATCTACCTTTTGCTGGTCATGGGCTTCACGTATTTCTATGTTTCAGTGACATTTAAACCAGACGACCTCGCAGAAACTATTCAGAAGCGTGGGGGGTTTGTCCCTGGTATCCGTCCTGGAAAGCCAACAGCGCTACTCCTCGCACAAGTCAGTAACCGCATGAACCTCTGGGGTGGGCTATTCCTTGGCCTTGTTGCTATCGTGCCGCTTATCTTCACGAAGTACTCTGCTTTGAGCTCGCAAGACTTGATCATTTCCGGTTCGGGTCTCATTATCATAGTCGGAGTGGTCATGGAGTTGATTCGTCAGATCAACGCTCAACTGCTCGCACACGACTATGAGAAACTTGTCTAGCACCACAGAGCACAAAGAGCAGAAGACCAAAGAGCTTTCGGAAGGTTTACATCCTACGTTTGCTTCATACAGATTGCAGCAGAGACGTTATTTGGCATACTATCTTCATGCAATGCGAGAGCCTGGAGGAGAAAATTCAGCTATCAACAGTGCAATTCGTCAAGATGCTGCCTATCAAAAAAGTCGTATGGGTGAACGCATTGCAACCATGCAAGAACTCATAAAAGGCGGTATGGACGCAATAGATGCAAGGCGATATGTGGAACAACAACAGGGGGAAGATGCAGGCTATCAAATAGATCCGGAATCCGTAGATGGAATGCTATTTGAGGACAGAAAAAAAAGGGCAACTGCTATTCTTGAGGCTCGTATTTCTTCGCAATATTTTGCCGCTTAGCAATGGATCTCGTATTCTTTGGAATTCAAGGCTCTGGCAAAGGCACACAAGCCAAGAAGCTTGCGGCTGAATTTGGGTATCAGATTTTCGAAGCGGGTGGAGAACTTCGTGCTATCGCAGCATCTGATACAGAGCTTGGTCAGACGGTGAAGGGTTACATTGACCAAGGTCACCTCGTCCCACATGAGATCATCATGCAGGTTGTAAAAGAGGCTATTGCCGCTCGCCCTGCAGACCAGAAGATCATCTTCGATGGCATCCCACGAGACTTAGAGCAGCAGGCAGATTTTGATAGCATTATTGCAGAGACAGGACGCGACATTCAGTGCGTACAGATTCTCCTCGATGCAGAAGATGGTGTACAGCGCATCCTCGGACGTGCCAAAGAAGAAGGTCGAGCAGACGATGCTGACGAAGCGATCATTCGTCGTCGTATGGACACATTCCTTACCAAGACTGTACCAGTCATCGAAAACTACAAAGCAGCAGGGAAGGTGATAGAAGTAGATGGCGAGGGATCGATGGAAGATGTCTATGGTCGTGTCATTTCCAGTTTGGCACTATGAATAACATCCAGATCCTGACTGCAGAAGAAAAAGACATTGTCCGCAAGAGCGGTAAGCTGCTGCGAGCAACACTCAAGCTTATGGAGCAGGAAGCTAAACAGGGTGTCACAACACTGCAGCTCGATAAGATAGCAGAGGACTTTATTCTCTCGCATGAAGGCGCTCTACCAGCCTTCAAAGGCTACCACGGCTATCCAGCAACGCTCTGTACATCTGTAAACGACCAATGTGTCCATGGACTACCAAACAATCGTGCTCTCCAAGACGGAGACATCGTCTCTATCGACTGTGGTGTCTTGATGGGAGGCCTCTACACAGACGCATGTGTAACTGTTCCCATTGGCAACATCTCTACAGAAGCACAGAAGCTTCTCGACGTAACAGAGAAGGCTTTGAGTCTCGCTATCGCAACGATAAAAAGAGGAACACCGACTGGAACTATCTCCTCAACAATTCAAGAGTACGTTGAATCTCAAGGTTTTCGTCCTGTGCGATCTCTTACTGGCCACGGACTAGGCACAGACCTGCATCAGTATCCTGACATTCCAAACAGCGGAGAGAAAGGTACAGGGCCAGAGCTACCACTCGATGCTCTCATCGCAGTAGAGCCCATCGTTTCTGCTGGTGCAGACGATATCCGTGAAGATAAAGATAACTGGACATTGTCTATAACAGATGGGGGACTCAGTGCACACTTCGAACACACCTTGTTGGTTACAGAAGATGGAGTGGAGGTGATTGCCTAGTTGGTACCCTTTCATTGGAAAATAAAAAATTCGTATGTACAATTGTAAGCAATGTCTGATCCCACTTTCATCATCGGAGTTCTTGGCGGAGCAACACTAGTTGCAGGAGCTGCGTACCCTGTACAAAAGGTGTCGCACCCTGTCAAAAGTAGGAAGAACTGGCTCTTTGCAGTCGGTGGAGCGATCATGTTGCTGTACTCACTCCTTAACTACCAAACGGGAGGTCCCATCTTCTTTATCTTTTTGCAGATACTGGTAAACATCTCCAGTGTCATGATGATGCTCAATACCTCAGACAAGATCGATACGCCAATCATTGTTCTTGCAGGACTCGTTCTTATAGTCTGGTCTTTACGATTATTTGAAGGATATAACACTGTCTTTTTCATCATTGGCCTTTCTGGTATAGGACTTGGATACGCATTTGAAATGGGGACCATGCGCAGGGGAATTGCTTTGACTATCGGAAGTACTTTGATAGCACTCTTTAGTTATGTTGAAGCGAGCTGGATTTTCTTCTGGTTAAACATATTTTTCGCACTCTTTTCCGGATATTATCTCTGGAAACAAGTTTCTGACCAAAAGCCCAAAAAACAGCCAAAATAGTGAATCTATAAAACAATTATAGAAGTTAGCAAGCTAATAATGGCAAGTAAACCATATTTTCCAGTCGTTCCGCTTGATGAAGCGGAGTATGGTCTGTAGGATCTTTCGGCTTTACTTTGTTACCGAATTTGTGTCTAAGGACGTCATCGAACTCATCGGCATCGTGGAAGAATCCTTCCCAAATGCCACGTTCCGCGTCCGCGTACTCAGTTCACAAGCAAAGAATCATGAGCTACACTGCACTCTTGCAGGTCGCATGCGCGTACATCGCGTACGCATACTCCCCGGTGATCGTGTAAAGGTAGAGATGACACCCTATGATCTAGAAAAGGGTCGCATCGTCTATCGTTTCCGATCCGACCAGGTCCTCCCAATAGATAAGGATGGCAATCCGGTAGCCCAGAGTACAGTGCCATCTCCTCCAAGTTCCTAATCTATCAATTATGAAAGTTCGCGCATCAGCAAAGCCTATCTGCAAAGACTGCCGTCTGGTTATCCGTCGGAACGGTAAAGGGAAGATGGTGCGTCGAATCGTTTGCAAAGTTCCTCGTCACAAGCAACGCCAAGGTTAATGATCATGCACGTGCCTACAACCTCCCCCTACCTCCCACCCCCCACGCCCTACTCCTTAAAATATTATGCTCCGTATCGCAGGTGTCCCACTCCCAGGCTCAAAAAGAATTGTCATTGCCATGACAAGTATCAAGGGTATTGGTAGTGCACTTGCACAGAAGATCCTCGCAGATCTAAAGATCAGCGAAGACATCAAAGCAGATGATATTACGGAGTCAGACCAAACGCGTATTCGTACGGCTGTAGAAGAGTTGGAGATCGAAGGAGAACTTACGCGTCGCGTTTCTATGGATGTAAAACGCTTGCAGGACATCGGAACATGGCGTGGCATGCGTCACCGTCGTAAACTACCAGTACGTGGTCAGACATCACGTCGAAACGCACGAACTAAACGTGGCAAGAAGAAGACAGGTATGTCTGGACGTACTTCCCTTGCTAAGACCTAAACCCGCACACTACCCCGACTCCCCACTCCCAATACTATGGCTTCACCTGCTAAACCAAAGGTTAAAAAGAAGAAGATCAAGCGCACTATTCCTGTAGCACGCGTCTGCGTGTATGCAGGGGAGAACAATACCATTGTTACAGTGACTGATCTCGAAGGAAACAAGCTCGGCGGATCTAGCTGTGGCGCTGCAGGATTCAAGGGAACACGAAAGTCTACACCATATGCAGCGAAGATCGCTGCAGAGAAAGCTATTGAGCAGATTCAAGGTTTTGGTATCCAGACGGTGCACGTCGAAGTCAAAGGCCTAGGGCCGGGACGCGAGCAAGCACTGCGTGGAATCCAAGGAGGTGGCATCGACCTCGAGTCGATTGTAGATACAACACCAGTAGCACACGGAGGGTGTCGGCCACGTCGTCGCAGAAGGGTATAATCTAACTTTCAACTTACAACTTACAACTTACAACTTACAACTTACAACTATGAGATATACCGGACCAAAAGCAAAAGTATGCAGAAGCTTTGGCACCAACATCTACGGCTCCGATAAATACGACAAGATACTGCAACGCAAGCCTCAAGGTCCTGGTAAAGGTCCACGTACACGTCTGGGTCGCAAGTCGGAGTATGCAAAGCAGCTTTCAGAAAAGCAGAAGATGCGTCACATGTATGGTATGTCTGAGAAGCAGTTCCGTCGCATCTATGATGAATCTGCAGCAAGCAAGACGCAAATAACTGGTGACCTCATTAAGCAACTTCTTGAGCGTCGCATCGACAACGTTTTGTATCGCGCTGGTTTCGCGCTAACACGAATACAGGCTCGTCAGTTCGCTGCTCATGGGCTGTTCAGTGTCAATGGTCGTCGCATTACGGTACCATCGTATCGTGTACGCGTCGGTGATGTGATCTCTGTTCGCGAGCGCAGCAAGAAGTCTCCTGTATTTGGCCCTATACTTACTGCACATGAAAAGTACATGCCACCATCTTGGCTCACGGTAAACAGTGGTGATATGTCTCTCGAAGTTGTAGCTATTCCAGAAGCAGAGTCTGCAGAGCAGGCAATCGATATTCGACAAGTCATTGAATTTTACTCACGAAACTAAACCTTTCCTCACTTCTTTCCTCTTCTTTGTATGCACATCATCCAGGAAGAAATCGGTCTACCAGCCTTCAGCGTTAAACCGCAGAGCGATGGTAACGACTTTCATGCGATATTTACCATCGGGCCTTTGCCTCCCGGATATGGAATGACGCTTGGAAACGGTCTACGCCGAGTTCTTCTCTCTAGCCTCCCAGGTGCGGCAGCTACTTCTATTCGTATCAAGGGTGTGCAACACGAATACACCGCTATGAAAGGTGTAGTCGAGTCTGTTGTAGACATCTGTCTCAACTTAAAGACACTTAATATCCGTAAGTTCAGTAAAGAATCAGAAGTTATCACTCTTTCAGGTAAGGGCCCTATGGTTCTCACTGCGAAGGATTTGGTAGTGTCATCTGACATCGAAGTGCTCAATCCAGATCAGGTCATCTGTACTCTTGAAAAGTCAGGTGAGATCGAGATGGATATCACTATAGAAAAGGGTGTCGGTTACTCACCATCAGGCGACCGTAACAAGAAGCAGAACGAACCATCACTTATCTACATCGATGCAGTATACTCACCAGTGCAGAGAGTACAGTACAAGGTTGAGGCTTCTCGTGTTGGTCAGCAGACAAACCTGGAGAAGTTGATTATGGATATCAAGACAAATGGCTCTCTTACAGCAGAAGAAGCTATGCAGTTTGCATCTCAACTCCTCAAGAGCTAC
This sequence comes from bacterium, assembly GCA_027623015.1. Taxonomy (GTDB): domain Bacteria; phylum Patescibacteriota; class Gracilibacteria; order Peribacterales; family Peribacteraceae; genus JAQBVR01. The sequence goes on from JAQBVR010000016.1 coordinate 20,990, forward strand.
TTCGAATACTTCAGTAGTGAAGAGAAGATCGTCGAAAGTGACTTCATTGCAGACTTCTCGCGAACATCTGCTCAAGAAGAAGGGGACGACTCTCTCCCTGTTAAAGAAAGCTACACACCTATCGAAATATTGAATTTCTCACCACGTACACTCAATGCATTGATCAACGCTGGAGTTGGAAGCATCGAACAGCTTACAAAGTGTACAGAAAACCAGCTAAGCAACTTCCGTGGATTCGGAGCAAAGGCTCTAGATGAGGTAAATGACACGCTCGCAGAGCGCAGTCTTGCACTCTCTGACGATTCCATCGAGGACTAATTGACAATTCCACCCAACTAACCGAGAATCTCCTTCCAAATGCGCCACCAGAAGCACCGTCAACGGCTCACCCAGAAACCAGCTCACGCACGGATGCTCAAGCGTAACTTGGTAACATCTCTCCTCCTGTACGAATCAATCCGTACAACGAAGAACAGGGCAAAGGTTATCCAGCCGATCATCGACCAGCTAGTTACATACGCAAAGAAGAATCCTCCACACATCGCTATCCGTTACATCAATCGTGTCGTAACCGATAAGAATGCAAGTAGGAAGATCATGGAAGTATACCGAGACCGTTATAAAACTCGCACCTCTGGTCTCTCTCGCATCGTTCCAGCAGGAGTCCGTGTAGGAGATGGTGCAATGCTTGTCGATATCACGCTCATCGATGCAGTCATTGGTACGCCAGCGAAGGAGGAGAAGGTTTCCAAAGAAGCCAAGGAGACCAAGGTAACAAAGGAGAAGGACACGTCGAGCACCTCTACAACGTCGAAAACCTCAAACACCTCTAAAAAATAATGAAAACTTCTATCATCCCAACGGCAGAACCTAAATGGGTCATCGTAGACGCAGAAGGCCAGACTGTAGGTCGTATCGCTACGAAGATCGCTTCTACACTCCGTGGAAAGCACAACCTTGCATTCTCTCCACACCAGCTGTGTGGTGACCATGTCGTAGTGATCAACGCTGCAAAGCTTGCATTCCCACAGAAGAAACTTCTCCAGAAGCTCTACCGAAGTCACTCAGGATACCTTGGTCACCTGAAGACAACGACGTTGAAGCAGATGATGGATAAGAAGCCAGAAAATGTTGTCACTATCGCAGTACGCCGTATGCTTCCAGCGAACAGACTTCGAGCTCAGATGCTTAAGAGGCTACACGTGTACGCAGAAGACCAACACAAGCACGAAGCTCAGCAACCTACTCCCCTCGCATAATCATGACAGTCGCTACAAAAAACAGGCAGTACTTCTACAGCGCAGGTAAGCGTAAGACTGCTGTAGCACGTGTAAAGTTGTATGCAGATGGTACTGGCGAAGTGTCTGTAAACGAGAAATCTCTAAAAGACTACTTTCACGGTATAGAAATAGAGAACGCTCTTGCCCCACTTGCTCTTATCGATAAGAAAAAAGAATTCGATGTTGTTGTCACCGTAAAGGGTGGTGGTCGGACAGCTCAGTCAGATGCCATGCGTCATGGTATAAGCCGTGCACTCCTCCTTATCGACCCAGAACTTCGTTCAACACTAAAGCGTGAAGGATTCCTTCGTCGTGATGCACGTATCAAAGAACGTAAGAAGCCAGGACTTCGTGGCGCACGTCGTGCTCCACAGTTCAGCAAGCGATAGTCATGAATAGCTTAGATCCGGCAAAGGCATTAGCTATAAAAGCCTATTGTGCTGAAGTACGTATGTTTGATGTTGCAGTATTTGCTGCAATGCAGAATCTAATGATGCATATAAATAGTCATAGACATCAGATACAACAAGCTCTTAGATCTTCTAATGATGAAATAGAACATCGTCTAAATGCGCTTTGGGAAGATCCATCTATCTTTCAAGAAAAGACGTGGATAGAGGTACTCGGTAGTCATTTTAATAGTATAGCTATGGCATCTTCGCCTGAAGATCAAGCTTTAGTTGGCGCAGAAGCAATCATCTATCTTCGATTAAAAGGCACAACTGTATCGATACGCGCAGATCTATTACGTGATCTCGATCAAAAGGTATCTATATATCTTTATGACGTACCCATTCCCGAACATCACTTAGAAATGTTACAGCAGGCTGTTCATGAGTGTGTTATCACTGTTGCACTGAAGAATGCTACTAGTGAAGAAGATCCTAGTGATGAAACGTGGGATCTTATTGAGGCTGCACGTGAACAACTAAAATACATGCTTGTCGACGCAGATCCAGAAGAGCAAACAGCAGCAGCAGCTTAGCCTTACGCTAGCTCCAACTTCATGTAATACAGACTCTTTCCGTCTTCTGTATCGAGGATGAACTTCGCGTCGAGCTCTTGCATCTGGATGATCGTCTGACACATCTTAAGGAGCATGTGTGAAGGTAATACTATTCCATTGTCTAAGCATGTAGCACAGAGCCCTGCAGCATCCTTTGCTTGTACAAACATATCTCCAAACTGGACGATAACGCTACGCATGTCTTGGTGGACTGTGCAGACGTACTGTTCGATGTAATTTTCCATATCTTCTACGGGCAGGTCGTGGATCTCTGGAAGTGCTTCCAGGATATCGAGGTCACTGTGGATTGCGTGTGCAATGCAGGCGTCAATGGACATGTGTGTTTTTGTGAATGAATCATATTAGTATAGCAGAAAGTGTGTCTGAAAGAAAGGGTCAGTGGTGGCTACTTTTCTTGGATCATGACCAATAGGGGGTCAATGTCCAAATGCTGGAAGAAAGTTTCTGAGCATTAGCATGTATCAGGTCTGATAAAAGTAAAACGAGGCACCCCTCCCTTATAGGGAGGGGATAAAGGGGAGGGTTATTTATGCTACATAGCCTTACTATGCGTACATTAAACACAAAACAACATTCCACCTCTTTCGCGAAAAAGGTGGAGCCAAAACGCCTGCCAGCAGTAGAGGCGTCATATATCTATAATCGTGCTTCAAGACAGCATACAAACACATACAAAACATCTCCCTCTTCTTCGCAAAGGAGAGGGTCGGGGTGAGGTCAGCCTGCCTGCTATTGCAGAGTCAGTGAGCAATCCTCCTTCGTCAAGCTCCCTCTTTCACTAAAGCTACGGACGACACGCAGGATGACAACTTTGGAATTTGGAATTTGAATTTTGGAATTTAAATCAAGGGTTCCTCAAACTTCTCTTCCACCGCTGCCACCTCTTCTGCACTTGGAGGCTCAGAGGCTGCTTCGTCCCATTTGCGCAGCAACTCCTCTACTTCGGCACGAGGTCTGCAGTACTTAGCCCTAGATGCTGCCTTGATCTCCTGTGTGAGGTCTTCTTCTATTTTTGGTACATCCATAGTCCGACCAGAGAAAGGCTCTCGTATCTCGCCATTTACGGACATTTTGGTGTAGAACTCTCTCACACCAAGGTTGATGATGTCTCGCTCCTTGAATATAGGGTTAAACTCCTCTGCAAGGACTGCAGCATCCTCAGCTCCTACGCGGAAGCTGATCATCGATCCGACGTTACCAAAGACCGTCTGGCGGATCTTATCGCTGAGCTGACCCATGTATTGGTGAGCGATAGTCAGGTTCAAGTGGTACTTTCTTGCCTCAGACATGATCTCGTAGAACGTATCTGTTGCGAAGTTCTGGAATTCATCCACATAGAAGTAGAAGTCCGACCTGTCTTCTTCCAGCGTATCTGCACGACTCATCGCAGCTTGGTAGATCTTCGTGATGATCATCGACCCCATAAGAGAGGAGTTCTCTTCACCAAGCAGTCCCTTGGATACCTTCATAAGCAGGATCTTCTTATTATCCATCACATCACGGATGTCGAAGAGTGTATCGGGCTGCCCTACAACGTTACGCATCATATTCGTCGCGACGAACTGTCCTACCTTATTGAGGAGCGGGGTGATGGCATCAGCGTCGTACTTCTCGCTCCATGCAGCAAACTCAGATACCCAGAAACTCTTCACGACGTTGTCATCTATACGTGCGACGATTTTCTGGCGGTAGTTTTTGTCGCTGAGCATCTTGAGTATCGACATGACAGTGGTGTTTGGACTGTCGAGTAGTGCGAGGATGGTATAGCGCAGTACATGCTCGAGTCGGTAGCTCCAGTTATCACCAAAGAGTTTTTTGAAGATGTCGAGGATTCCGATAGTTAGCTGCATCTTGTACGATTCGTCCACTTTGGTCAGTGGATTGAAGGCAATAGGGAACTCTGTATCTGTTGGGTCGAACAAGATCACATCGTCTATGCGGTCACGCGGGATGTAGCGCAGTACAGCGTCTACTAAGTCTCCGTGTGGATCGAGTACCGCCACTCCTTTGCCAGCGTGGATGTCGTTATGAATGAGGAGCTCAAGTAACTTACTTTTTCCAGATCCGGACTTTCCAACACAGTACAGATGACGTCTACGGTCTTCTCGATGGATACCAAATGGTACGAAGTTGTTGTGATAGTTCGTGATACCAAATGGGCTGACATCATCTCCCCCTGCTTGTGGCAAGTCTTGTGGTGGATCAGATTTACGCGCTAAGACGTGGACGATGTGTGGGACAGTGTCTGCATTTGGTAGATGATAGAGTGTCGCGCATTCTTCAGCACTTAAGATGAACTGTGTGCTATGCGTACGGGACTGGTATTGCTTTGCAAATATCGGGCTTGTGGTGATCTTCCCTGCGACAAAACCATTTACATCTGTGTCAGTAAAGTGATAAAAACTATTGATAACAGCACCCAGTTTACGCTTTGCTTCTTCTGGAGTCTTTGAGATGTATGCTAGTCGGATGCTCGCTTTAAAGGGCTTCGTGCTCTCTTTTTTTTTGGCTGCTTCAAAACGCATGACATTTACTCCTTTGAGACCCTCCTTTCGCATACGATCTCGGATAGAGAAGAACTTCTTCATGCGCACAAAAATAAACCTCCAGTTACGGAGGAAGTGGTAGCGAGCTGAGTCGTCACATGGGTCGAGATTGATCTGTACCCATACCTGTTCACCACTGGCGATCTTCGAGATGACAGAGAAGAGACGAGACATACTGTCTTCTTCAAACTGCTTATACGTCCGAATAGGGTACACATCCTTTTCCTTCATATGCAGGCTTACTCCAGCTATTGCTTGATGTGCAGGATCAAATGCTGCTGTGTAGTCACCCGTCTCCTTGGTTTCTGCATCGGGGAATGTGGAGTAGATAAGCCCTTCTATCGTTTCTTTAAACTTCTCATCTACGGTGATGTAAAAGTAGGTGTATTGCTCATGTCCAAAGTACTCAAAAGCAAAACGCTGACCTGTGACAGTATTTCGTAAGCTGATAAGAAGCTCTTGGAACTTGGGTTCCATCTTTTGTTTTTCAGCCGTTCCCTGAGGGATCACTATATGGAGAAATCGAAGAGCCATTAGATACTATTTTCTCATGAAATCGGCTATTTGTAAACGTTTAATGGGGTTAATACACATCTTGCAGATAACAGGTCTCACAGTAAATCTTTTCAGGTCTTTCTGGCTCATACGTCGTCGTGATATCCACTCCGCACCTATCACAACTGCGATCATATAATTTGCGCTTATTACGCAGTTCTTGCCGTTCTTTGTGCCTTTGCATGAAGCATTTTCTTGGAATCGGAAGGTTCAGCTGCTTATAAAACGCTATCTCTTGGGGGATGATCTTGTACTGTTTGCCTGATGTTTCACACGTTAGTTTTTGCTCCGTGATGTTATCACCTACTTCACCAATACTATCTGGAACTGCGATGGGTGTTCCAACTGCCTGATGTTCTTTCTCTAGTCCATCAGTCCATTTCCATCCATTGGCGAGAACGTCGTCTCTTGTCATAGGGTAATAGTCCTGTGCAAGTGATTCGTTGTATCCATAGGTAGAGTACTGCGGAGAAAAGAACTCACCCCACTCTCCAGTGCTCTTCATATGCTCGATGATCCGCGGCATTATTTCTTCATATCCTTCTTTTGTATACTGCTTATTGAGAATGCAATACTCCTGACGCCTTGCGCCACAGCAACCAAAACAGTTTTTTGAGTGATGACATATCGAACAGTAGTACAAGTTGTTCACACTGCTGAGCATGTGATGTGAGAACGAACAATCAAAGACTTGATATCCAAGCACACTACACTCATAGAGTCGTTCACCTTCACCACACTCGTGTATATCCATACTAGTTTTCATCGGCATAAAGACTTGGTATGCGTACCTACAGTCCCATACATCTTCACTGTCGAAGCATTGGTATGCACTTTTGCAATTCACCAAGTAATCTCCCAAAACATCTTCGTTTTGTAGTCCATGCATGTACTTCTGTGGGAATTCAATCTTGAGTGCATTGAACCGTTTTTTGGCTTGTAATATGGCTTTATGGCTCCCAAGCATAGCACGGAACTTCTCAAATTCCTCTTTGGAAACAGGCTTATTTTCCACGTGGTATTCCTTGTTCTTCAAGTTGCTACACATCAGACAGTTTTTACATCCCGTACAGTTTTTCAGGAACATGCTGTCACTGCAGTTGTCGCTATCTTGTACGTACGCACTGCTATAGCACGACACACAGTCAACACATTCGTAACACAGCTCAGACTTTCGCGTACGGAAACAGTCTAGGCAGTTCTTGCATTGGTTGATGCTGTAGCTGTAGTAGCAGTCCCAGTCTTCATCACTGTCAAATATCAGGTAACAGTTCTTGTTCTTTCCTGCATGGTTTGTATAGTCACAGTTTTCATCAAATTCAAATCCAGTGAAGAGGCTTGGTCGAGGTGTTGCTAGCATCACTTCATACCATTGCTCAAAGAACGGACGATTGAAATCATAGTCTTGTCCTGTTGCTAGTGGATCCCAAGCATCACTATGCCACAGCTCTTGTTTTATAACGGTAAACGGAGCATCTGGTCGTACATTGGATAGCATGCGTTCTCCACTCATTGCACATGTGGTTTCATAGAGGTTCATCTGATTTACTTGTGCCATCTTTCTTCGTAGCCTGCAGTCAGGGCATTGTGTCGCAGGAGGATAGTTGTACTTCACTCCTCCAAATTTTGGTGACAGCTCCTCAAGCATCTTGAGATCTTCATCCAAGATTTCAAATTGTGCCGAGCATTGGGTGCAGGTTTTTTGCATGGAAGATCAGTATACCTCATTGAGGTAACACTCAACACCCTTCGATTCTCCGCCTAAGGCGGATCACTCAGGGCGAATCTACTAATACATTGCATGACGGTAACATGATTCGCAATATACTGTTTCACTTCTTGCAGGGTCATACGAACTCTTCATACTTGTACTGCATTTATCACATGTGTGATCCCACAACTTTCGAGGATTGCGTTTTAGCATGCGTAGGCGAGAGCGTTCATCTGGGTGGAGGCGTGGAATAGGAAGATGCATCTCTCTATAAAACCCCAATTCCTGCTTAGTAATGCGAAATGGACGATCGGTTTCAGTGCATCGTATAGCCCAGTGTAGGATGTCATCAGGTGTATCTGTACTTGAGTCAGGGAGTTGTTTTGCATCGATCACTTTCTTTACATCGAGAGTTTGATCTTCTTCGTCTTTCCAGCTCCAACTTTTTGCAAGTACCTCTTCTTTTGTCAGTGGTTGATGTCTCTGAGCAGGAGTTTCGTTATAACCAAAGACACTCGTTTTAACAGGAAAGAATTCTCCCCATTCTTTACGCTCCATCATTTGCGTGATGATCTTCGGTACAAGTTTTTCGTATTCCTCTTTCGTGTATTGCTTGTTGAAGATGCAGTAACTCTTTTGCTTGAGTCCGATGCATCCAAAGCAGTGATGCGATGAGCTACAGACATTGCAGTACAAAAGATTGTGACAATTTGGCCAACATGCGTCACAAAAGAGAAGTTGCTGTGCCCCTTCGCCGATTCCAGCTGATTCATAACAGAGCTCTGCGGGGTGCCC
>JAQBVR010000042.1 GCA_027623015.1 bacterium
CTGGGCTATGGCTGGCAGGCTGGGCTATGGCTGGCAGGCTGGGCTATGGCTGGCAGGCTGGGCTATGGCCGACAAGAAAGGGGAAGGTTAGGATGAGGTCAGCTAAGCATCTTCTACATCCATCTCATCTTCGATATCACCAACAAGTTCTTCTAGCACATCTTCGAGTGTTACAAGTCCAACTGTATGATCATCATCTTGCACGATTGCCAGATGAATATGCTTATCGCGAAACAGGACGATGAGTTCATCACAGGGCTTATTTATGTCTACTAGTAAGCTTTCTCGCATGATCACTTTAACAGATTGTGTATCTTTGCCTTCTGTAATTGCTTCGAGAATGTCCTTACTCATCACAAGACCTTCGATGTCATGTATCGCTGAGCCAAAGACAGGGTAACGCGAGTACGAATGTTTCATCACCTTATCTGCAGCATCGCGTATAGTATCTTCTTGCGACACTCCGATGACATCCTTGAGCGGTGTCATGATGTCTCCTGCTGTTTTGTCGTTGAGAATGAACGCACGATGTATCAACTGTCCTTCATCACTTTCTATATGACCTGCTCGACGACCGAGCTGCGTAAGTGCTCGGATCTGTGCCTCTGTCCCAACTTTGAGATCTTCAGTTTTAAATGCATCTGCAACTTTTTCTAAAATCCATACAAGAGGAAACAGTAGATAAATACACGCAAGAATAGCTGGAGCAGACAAGCGTGAAATCTGCGGAGCGCGATGTGCGCCTATAGATTTGGGGATGATCTCAGAAAATATTATGGTTGCAAATGTGAGCACTGCTGTAATGATTCCGATCACTGTACTGCCATAGAGCTGAATTGCTTTTTGACCAACAAGGATAGGACCCAAGATATTGATCGTATTAGTGATGATGACGATGATGATGACGGAACGGGTAATATTGTCATTTACCTTGCGCAACGCAGTCGCAAATGGAAGTTTGCGGTGTTCCATAACTTCTACATCTGCAGCAGTTACGCTCAATACAGCAGCATCTATCATCGCCATAAGGCCAGATAAAGCTACAAATCCTCCGATCAATAGAAGTACATCAATCATGCATGGTACTATACACATATGAAACGAAATCCGCAGTCTCATAAAGGAGATAATGGCAAAGTTGCGATCATCGGTGGATCTCACCTGATGCACGGCGCCCCGATACTTTCAGCCCTCGCCGCAGAGGCAAGTGGATGTGATCTACTCTTCCCATGCGTACCGCTCAGTCATAAAGAAGTCACAAAAGCATCTTCATTGAATTTTATTGTGCATACGTTTTCTGCAGATGAGCTTACACAAGACGATGTAGAATCTATCTTAGAACTTCTTGCAACCATGGACTCTGCAGTGATAGGCCCTGGTCTTGCACGCACAGATGTAACTCTGGATGCGATACAGGAGGTCATTTCTGGAGCAACGTGTGATCTGGTTATCGATGCGAGTGGCCTACAACCAAAAACGCTCGACCATATCGTTGGGAAAAATGTCGTACTCACACCGCATCTTGGTGAACTCGAACGTATGGGTATCTCAGAAGCTGCACTGTCTGACATCGATGCAACTGTGGTCATAAAAGGGCCGACAGACACTGTTTTTTCTCGTGATGGATCTATGAAAAAGATCGAAGGTGGAAATGCAGGACTCACTGTTGGTGGAACGGGTGATGTTCTTGCTGGACTCATCGCTGGACTCATCGCACAAGGAAGTGAGCACGATGCTGCCTGTCTCACTGCATGTACAGTAATGAAAAAGGCTGGAGAAGCACTCTTTGAACGAAAAGGATTTTCTTTCACAGCAAGTGACGTTATTGGAGAAATACCAAACGGGTTACGCGTTACTGGTTCCTAGTTGTGGATTTTTGGTTTCATATTTGGAATTTGGAATTTTCTCACGTTATCAAAAATATACTACCCATTCATTCGACCATACATAGCTTCGGCATACCAATCTGTCATCCCTGCAACATAGTCTTTTACCGCTACCTCTAGGGCTCCGTCTGCATTAGGAAGTAGAGCTAGTACTTTGCTACTTGGGTTTGCATGCAGAGCTGTACATAGATTGATGACAAGTTCTTTTCCTGCTGTACTTCTCCCAAGGACATCTGGATGCAAGTACATATTATTCCAGAGAAATGTGCGAAGTTCATCCAGCATCGAACGCATCGATGAAGAAAAAAGGACAATGTCGGCTGATTCATTATAGATATCTTGAATTGTATTCATTCGTTGCAACAGATCATTTGTTACAAGATTTTGGTAGAGGTCGTTAACCATAAGTTCTATAAGTCCCCCACGTAGAGACGTATTGCGTGGTTGGGTTCTTTCTAATGCTAAAGCAACAATGGGTATTTCTTGGATAGCATCGAAAGTGAATACTCCTGCCTTGAGCCCGTCATCGCAATCGTGCGCTGTATATGCTATTTCATCTGCTAAGTTTACTACTTGCGCTTCTAGGCTTGGTCCACGGTCTATAAGCGGTTCAGGGTCATCGTGTGGCGTATGATGCTTGAGCAGACCATCGAGAGCCTCTTGATTAAGGTTTAGCCCTGTAAACAAAGAAGAATGACCTTCCAGTACAGTGACGATGCGATGGGATTGGAGATTGTGCTCAAAGGAACGACCAAAAGCAGACATCCACTCATTGAGAGATTCTTCTCCTAGGTGTCCAAAGGGGGGGTGTCCAAGGTCGTGTGCAAGCGCGATACACTCTGCAAGGTCCTCATTTAGACTCAATGTTCGAGCGATATCGCGACTGATCTGTGCGACTTCCATGGAATGCGTGAGTCGGGTGCGGTAATGGTCTCCTTCTCCAGTGACAAAAACTTGTGTCTTGCCTTTTAAGCGACGAAAGGCTGGTGTGTGGATAATGCGTCCACGATCACGCTGAAAAGGGAACCGTGATGCATCTGGCTCCTCTTCTACGGTCCGACCTAAGGTTCCATGGATTGGAACTGCATAGGTTGCAAGAATTGCATTTGCTTGCTCGAGACGCTGGTCGTAATCCTTCATAGGGACTAAGTGTAGCATCTTGCTACTAGTCCGCTACAGCGGATCTTGATACAAAGCGAGTTCAGAGCGGGGTGTTTCCAGAGTGTCGTCGAGTAGCAGCGCCCAATCCCTGGTTAACCAGGTGGGTGACCTCAATCAAAGCCCACGGGCGTTGATGATTTGGTCTCCCTGAATGAGCTGATAGAGAAGAAACGTTACTACCCTAACGAACAAACGAGATGTGCATACTGTAGATTTAGTTTCGCCGTACGTCCACGAATACTACTTGCATTCAGATATTCACCATGTAGATTACTCGCTTGGTTAGTCTTCTTTGCCCTATGATAAAGTTAACATGTTGTACTATATAATTAACTTCGATGTATATCTACTCTTGCACCACTGTCACCCCAGCTTGATATGGCAAATATGCAATCGGGTCACGATGGGTTCCAGCAACGATTAACTCGAAGTGCACGTGAGGCCCAGTGGAGATGGCACCTGCTCCAGGTGTTCCTGGACGTCCTCCCGAGAGTGCAATTGGGTCACCTTCGTGCACGATATCGCCTTCGCTAGCAAGGAAGCTAAGCGTATGGCCATACAATGTCGCGAAACCATCATGCTTGATGATGATATAGTTATAGCCCATGCCATTATTTGCAATGGTCTGCACTGTGCCATCTGCAGCTGCGCGGATGACCGACTCCTGTTGTGTAGGGATGTCTATAGCGTTATGCGACATACCAAAGCGCTTTTCGTATCCGGTGTCATGGAACTGTGCAGAGACTCCTTCGAGAGGTTCTACTGGCCACGACAAGTAGATGTCTGCGATATCGATATCGTTTGATCCCATCGTAGCAACACGTGCTCTACCTTCTGCTTCCCACATTTGCTTGAGATAATCTGCTACACGTTCATCATTGTCTTTTTGGTCTCGTAGGAGCATGACAAGCATGTTCCGACTGCGACGTAGTTCGTCTTGGAGCTCTGGGTCTAGCTGTGTACTCGCTCTTTTGGTTTCGGTCTCCACCAAAGAGAGTTGATAGCGTAATATCTCCTCTCTGCGTTCTAGTACTGCTTGTTTTGCTCTGAGTCGACGCATGTCTCCTTCAGCATCTTTCTGTTCAAATGCTGCGGCTATCTCTGTTGGACCACCCATAGCTGCTATGGCAGCGTCTTTCTTTTGGATGAATGCGAGAAAGAGGACAAGTAAAAGACAGACGACATATGGCGCCATACGACGACGTGCCTTTGGCACAGGGTTCATGGAAGCGATACTGATGTCTATGGTATGCATTCTCCTCATTGTAGCATATTTCGGCAATTTGAGGAATAGACAGCATTAAATCAGCATCTCTAGTTCCCAATTACTGTGATACTGCGCTAAAATACTTGTATAGTTCATTTCTCATTAAAGGCGCGTAGCTCCCACCTTCGCCTTCGGGCTACGGTGGGCAAGCAGCTTCCAGCTTCGCTTGGCTT
>JAQBVR010000017.1 GCA_027623015.1 bacterium
TTTTCTTTCCATGCAATGAAATATCTTTGTATATATGTGATGAGCAGGCTAGTTGTGACACAGGAATACTATATGTCTATAGCCTGAGTAGTGCAATGGAACTACCTTTTCTCATCAACAAGTGCTTGAAGGCGAGGGTTTTTTGACAGTCTCCTTTTTACTACTCCAATGTACTGTTTTACTTGCGATGTGCTTGCTCCCATTGCTTCTCCAATTTCTTGTGGCTTCATGGGAATACCACTGCCTGCACGCCCCGTGCTGAGCAACCACGCTCTAATATATTTCTCTGGAATACCGCTCATATCTCTAATTGCTTCCAGGAATGCGTTCTCAATATCTTCTCTGTGCATACCAGCATACTCTGCTGGGGCATTTGCATCACTAACCATTTCACCGAGTGTTGCACCATCACCATCCTGAGTACCAATGAGATCGTCTAATCTGTTTGGCTGCTGACGGACTTTGCGTAGTTGTTTGACTTCCTCTGTACTGAGTCCACACAAAGAGGCAACATCTGCTGCATCGGGCTTTTGAATGCCTTTAGATTGTAGCTCCTGTTCAGCTTTACGAATCTTGTAGAGCCTATCTACAATATGTTTAGGAAGACGAATGTCTCTCGTTGAATCTGTTAGTGCTCGTGTAATGGATTGGCGTATCCACCATGTAGCATAGGTTGAAAATTTGCATCCACGAGTAGGGTCATATTTGTCAACGGCTCTAGTCAGCCCTACCCCTCCTTCTTGTACCAAATCTAAAAAAGTAAGACCTAGCCCTCTATAGCGCTTCGCTATAGATACAACCAGTCGGTAATTGTGATGCGATACAGTATCGCGCAGTTCGTTGTATGGCTTATGTGCGCCCTGAAGAGCGTTCTGCCTATCTTGTGCATCAGGAAGCGGTTCTCCTAAGATTTCTAAATCTGCACCAGCCTTACATTTTTTCTCCAGTAAGTTGATGTGATCTCTGAAGATACGATAGCAGCTATTGGCAATTGCTGGATCGGTATCTACTGTTATTGCTTCTTCTGAGTACGAGGTTGCAAACGGAGCTTCTGAAAGAAGGGCAATAAATGCTGTACGACTCTCTACAAGTTTTCTTGTAATTTCACGTTCTCTATCAATTGATAATGGTTTTGGCTTACAGAGCGTATTAAGCATGAAGCGTACATCGTCAATCTTACCTTCTTTACCCAGTCCGATCTCCAGTTGCCCCTTTTTGAGATCATTTTCATCAACTTCTCGCTCTTCATGCCTTAGCTGATCTATAGTTGGTTCTGCCAGTTCTAAAAGATTTGTATTCATAAAATAGTAAGAGACTTTGCCAGAAACTGGATTTTATTGGAAGCAATTACTTGGCTTTCGCCTACTCGATTAAGTTTTGCTAATCAGTGTCATCATCTTTACTTGACTGTCAAAATTCGTATAATTTTTTGTTATGCCTTCAGCACAACAAAAAAGGCAAAACATGAGAATTTGTAGTAAGAATGGGTAGTAGCCCAATTACAAAATGATTCGCATCATTTGTTTGAATGAGTACAAATGCAGATGCCAGTTTTTGCTTTGCTTGGTCTAGGCAAGATGCTCCTCCGCAATTTCCATGATGCCCTTCAGCGATTTCAACTACGTCTGTTTGTTGCTGTAGCATGTTTACACTTCTTTCCTCTTCGTTATTGGTATCATGCATCATGTCGCTGAGTGACATAGCTGCAGATTGAGGACACCACAGTGTTGTTACACTGAGGAATATTGAGAGTACGGTATATAAGGATTTCACAGAAAAATGATACCACACTGGCTTATTACATAACAAAACAAAGTTCTTTCTGCTCTCATAGTCCAACATCTCGAGTTTCAAAATCAGCTCAGTAAGCTCCGAGAGCATTGTTACAATATCCCCAGAAAGCTCGACTCTCCTCAGCCCCACCAATCAATCTTTCTATTTATCCGTGTAGGATTCTACTAGAAGAGTAAGTACAGCTATAGAAACATTGTCGCACGTAATGCGGCATGGGTCCGGATGAAATCTATACTTTCGGCGTTGCCGAACTAGTACTCTCGACTATTTCGATCCATGATCACGACTACTTATTTCTCCCATCCTTCATAGGAATCGTACCACCCAAAACATAAAGAAGGTCTTTAAGTCATAAAACTAACAAATAATGCCCAAGCTGACTGTTTTCCCAACTACGAACCATCTACTCAGCATTAAAGTCTATCTCTTTCGACTCCACCATTAGTTGCGCGTATAAGGCGACCCGCCAACTAAATCAAGAGGGACACCCGATTGGTTGCTTGTGAAATATTTTGTATCTATCCCATCGTTAGCAAAGCAGCTCCTCTTGTTGCTGCATCATCCAAAGTCGCAATAGCAATCTCTGGTAGAGGAATATTTGGAAGTGACCACTGCACCATCTCTTTTTGAATTTCATCTAAATGTGGCTTTAGAGCACTCCCCGCACTGCCCCCGAAGATAATCAACGAAGGATCCAGAAGAGAGTTCAAATTCACACACATCCATGCAACTTCCTTAAATACCTCTGGCCGCATAAATGCGCACACTTCTCCTTCCATATATTCCTGTGGTTTGCTTGCAGCTTCGCAGCGTTTGCCAAATGCAGTTCCCGAGAGAAACTGCTCGATATCTCCACGTTTATCAACTGTATTAAATGGAGGTTGCCCAGGCTGCAAAAGCATATGACCAATCTCTGCTGCAAAGCCATGTGCTCCGCGAAAGAGTTTTCCGTCGACGACGATGCCACCACCTACTCCAGTTCCCATGGTGATTCCCACCACGACACCCTTAGTGCTATATTTTGAGTTTAAGCCTTCTGCAAGGGCAAAAGCGTTTGCGTCGTTATCAATAGTAACGGGTAAACCACTGTCTGCAGTAAGCTGAGTTTTGAGAGGAATATCATTCGATTCTGGGATATTTGGCAGTGTTACTATTACGCCTTCTGGTTGACGCACAAGGCCGGGTACACCGATACCAATACCAATAGTATCATCAGTGCGTATAGTATTGATAACCTCTTTAAGATCTTCATACACATGCGGCCATGCTTTATCAGAGTGTGTATCGATTTTCAATCGCTCCTCTAGTTCAAAAGTATGCGTATCGTACCGTGCAAGGTCGATTTTTGTACCACCTATATCTATGCCGATGACAGAATGCTTTGTAGTCATTATGTATTGAGGGACTCTTCTTTTTTGACGTACAGTAATACGGTTTCTACGTATGTTGCGTGACTCCAGGTTAGTGGAGCTACAGAGATAGGCTCACCAGTAATCGGATGCAGCTGCTCTGCAATAATGCCAGATTTTGAGGCGTGATCTGCCGTCCATTCCAGAATAGAATGAGCTTCAGAAAGGTCATCTTTTGTCTGAGCAATAGCTATGAGCCACTGCGCATACCAAAGCGTGGTAATAAACCATGGATTTCCTGGTATATCTTTTGTTGGTTCTACCTTGGAGTGATAGTAGTCATTGGTATATCGTGCCCATCCGCCGATATCTGTACGAACTGTCAGTGCATCGCGCAACTGTTCCATTGTAGATACAACACGAGGGTCATGTGGTTCCAATACTCCCAGCTTCCAAATGGCAGCAATACTTGCGTCCGGCGTGAGATCACGTTCAGTTGTTTTGCCGTCCTTTCTCTTAATCATCTTTACGAATCTTCCTGTTTCCTGATCGAACAGATGGAAAAGCAGGGACTGTTTCATGGTATCTGCTGCGTTGTGGTATTGCTCAGAGTGATTATGGTGTCCCAGCATATGCGCTATTTGTGCGGATGCCTGCAGTCCTGCGATGGCACTGGCTGTGGTGTAGGTAAATATTCCCTGATGCTCCTCCCATGGATCATAGCTCGGGAGCGGAAGTCCACTTCCAGGTTCGATAAATTCCATGAGAAATGTTGCAGCCTTCTTAACAAATGATTCAAACATTGTCTGTAAGAACTCAAAGTCCTGTACCTTTTGGAAGTGATTCCAAAGGGCATAGATTACCAGTGCAGTCTCGTCTTCCTGAATAGGTAGTTGTGCTTTGCCATCGCGGAACCACGGGTGCCATGTAGACCCGACACTTCCGTCGGGGTTATATTTATGCAGCATGTATCCGTCATCAGTTTGAAACTTACAACAAAACTCATAGAAGCACCTCGTGACTTCCAGGTATCCTGCTTTATCAAGTGCTAGGGAAACGAATGCTCCATCTCTAGGCCATACATAGGTGTACGTGTCTCGGTTAAATTCCATAATATCTGCATCTGCAGCAGCAATCAGTCCACCGTCTTTATCTGCGTGCAGGCGAATGAGAAGTAAGCTTCGCTTATACAGATCTATGAGACGCGGAGAAAGAGATCCAAACTTCTGATAATCTTTATTGACCCAACTCTTCCAGTAATTGTGACAATTGCGCTGCATACGATCCTGCCCTTCTGTCAGGACAAACTGCTGTAGCTCAACAACTTCTTGTATGTTTTTCCCCAGACACATCCACATGGTGACCTCGGTTTTGGTGTCCGGTTTTACGTAACAGTGGATACCAATAGTAGAGTCTACTGAACCTTGATCGACTGTAGTGTTACTAAGTACTCCGTCTTCTGCATCTTTCCAGGTTCCTTCTTTTCCTTGGTATTCAGCTTTACCAATACTATAGCTAGTAATACCACATGCCTTTACCTTCTCTTTACTATGAAGAATAGATTCATATTCACTCACTTCCCGACCAGTCACACACTCAACCGGATCTGACGTATTTCCTCCGATAAGGAAGTATCTGTTTTGTCGGTAGTGAATAACAGAGTTGGTATATGGTTCATAAAAAGCGGTATCTTTCTGTTTATCACCGTAAATGTGCAAATCATGGTTGAAGAACATGCGTACCTGCTTTTCTTTTCCATCAATACTGGTCACTAGGAAGTTGCGTACAAGAATATTGTGTACGGGATGGACGAAATCTTCAGCGATAATTTCTATGCCTAGTTGCTCATTCCTCAGGACTGAGTGACCAACGAGTGTTTCGGGCTTATAGTTTGGAGTGATAACCCAACTAGGATCAGAGAACCACCGTATCCCTATTCCTTCTACCCACACACCAGTGCGATGCACATCATTGTATGCAGTATGATCTTCCATGCCGACGTGTGGATAATACAGATCCCTCATCTGAAGATCATCATCGAATGTCGCAAGCATGGAGCCATTTCCAAAGATAAGAGAGCGAGGCATTATGCAGAGAGGCGGGAACGTAAATCAGCAAGCGCATGACTGTAACGTCGGTACGCTTCGTATGGAGATTCGTAAGGACTAAAGTATTTATGTACATCTCCGTCACTCCAGTACTTTGTACACATATAGTAGAAATGATCCGATGTAAGCAGTTTGCGCCACGCTTCTATCAACTTCTCATTGCCAGTCATCTTTACTTGGTGCTCCAATGTATAGATCGATTGGAGTGCGGCATCTTGAATGTGGTTGCCGGTCCATGCAGAAAGATCACGTTCCATATCTGCCCAAGAGATACTATCATGGACGTCATATACGTGGGCATGGTCCTTGTTCCAATCTGCAATAATTTGTGATGGTGTGACTGCTTTTATACCTCTCTCTTGCCAAATAGCTGGCAGTGAGCGGAGGAAATCAAAGATACCGGTATCTTCCCATTGATGTTCTCCAAATGTTTCGTAGTCCATAAAGAGATTTACACTCTGTCCACCACTGTTCATCAGCCAATCGGTAAATGTGTGTGCATCCAGTGGGTAACCTACCCAGGATTTATCGGAAAACCGAAATGCAACATCATCAGAGAGCTTGTAATTCTTGAGAAGTACAGCGATGTCTCGTGCTCTCTTTGGAAGTGGTCTATGTTTTCGCACAATTTTTTCCCTGGATGCCGGAAGGCGAAATGTCGGTGGGCGAAATGGATCATTAGGATTTCTTCCTTGGAGCATCGCATCAGCACCCTCAGAAATTATGCCATTAAATCCCATAAGCCTTGCAATTTGAGCGATTTCATTATTGTAAATAAGTTCGGTATTGCGAAACACTGTTGGTGTCATACCAAAGAGTTCTTCGATAGCACGAACATGCTTTGTGACTTGTTCACAGTATTCTTCAAGCGATACGACACTGGCGAGTGAGTGGTAGTACGTTTCTGCAAGAAACTCCACCTTCCCTGTGGCTGCAAGCTTTTGAAATGATTCCAAGACATCAGGTCCATACTCTTTACACTGATCAAGAAATACACCAGAGAGGCTATAGCTGATATGAAAGTCCGGGTGATTTTCTAGCATCTCCAGCATTAGAGCGTTTGCAGGTAGATAGCACTTCTCGGCTACCTTGCGGAAAATCTCACCATTCTTTGTATTATCAAAATAATCAACATCACCGTGCCCCACTTCTGTGATACGCAGATCTCTCAGCCGATACGGCTGATGCACTTGGAAATAGAAGCAGATACGAGGGTTCATAATTAGCAGTGAATAAGATCTGTATAGACTGATTGGACATGTGATGCCTGGTGTTGCCATGTCAGCTTGTTTAATATGCGAGGTGCGTAAGACCGAAGCTGATGTGCAAGTGGCTCTTCTCTGAGTATGGTGAGTACGCAGTCCGCCATTTTTGCGGTATCCCAAAAGTCTACCGTAAAGCAGTCTTCTATTACTTCTGCAGCTCCAGATTGCCGTGAGAGAATCACTGGTGTGCCATGCGAAATTGCTTCGAGTGCGACAAGACCAAAGGGCTCTGAGATAGAGGGCATGACAAAGCAATCCGCTTGTGTATAGAGCTGCGAGGCTTCCATGGATCCTACTTTGCCGGCGAAAATCACGGAGTCTTGCAAGCCAAGCTTGCAGCTTAAGTCCACTAGTTCTTCGAACATGTGTCCGTCTCCTGCCATAACAAAGTTCACTTCCGGTTTTGTTTGATGCACGATGGATGCCATCTCCAAAAATTGTACGGCTCCTTTTTGTGTGACGAGTCTTCCGAGAAAGAGTACGAGTGGGTGTTGCTTTTTTTGCGTGCGCTTGAACTCCAAAAGTTCATGCGATGGTGCCATATCCGCAGAACCATTATGTACGACTGATATTTTCTCCTGTGCGATACCGTAGTGCTCTATCAATACATTCTTTGTGTAGTTACTGACGGCAATAATTCTATTCGCTGCCTCAAACCCCATTCGCTCACGCTGGTAGATATATTCGTTGGGCGCATGGTTTGTTCTATCGAGTTCTGTTGCATGAATATGTGCTACGAGAGGTACTTGATGATGAGCAGCCGCTCTTCTTCCTGCTTCGTAGGTCATCCAGTCATGACAGTGTACGACATCAGGATTCAAATCTTCTGTCATCTTTACACTCATTTCTGTGTAATTAGAAATTGCCTCTCCAAGGTTATCTCCGTACACATCCTTTTTATTCTTTGGAACTTTTCGAATGTCTGCCTCGAAAGATTCAAACGTACTGTACGGCTGTAGCATACTGCAGACCCGTAGCTTCTGTACAAACTCATCAGTAGGAAAGCGTACTTCGGTATCACTTGTTTCCGATTCATGAGGGAGAACAAGAGTCACCTTAACACCATTACCAAGAAGTCCACGCACAAGCCCCTGACAAGCAACGCCTAACCCCCCGAGGTGAAGTGGTGGATACTCCCAACCGAACATGAGGCTATGCGTTGACATATGTTTATATTGTGTGTTGATTTTTAAGGCGTTTGATTCGTTTAAATAAAATCATATAATTGTAGCAGAACAATGCTTTAGCCAATAGGTGCATTTTCGGTGAATTGTGGTCTGAATTACAATTCAGTGTTGCAATTACTCTTCAAGTAAGAGAACGCTATTCATACCACCAAGGTCATTAGAGCAATATTTCTCCGCATTTTTATCAATTTCCCATATTTCTCCATTTATGACAAATTGATACTCATGACGTCCGTGAGGAAGTGAGACCTTCTTCGTCCACGTCCCATCTTTCTTTTGCTTCATGGGATGCTTGTCGATCTCCCACAAATTAAAGGAACCTGCTACAGAAACAGTGCTTGCTTCTGGTGCAAATAAAGAGAAGATAACAGATTTCTTTTCGGACATGTATTAAGTATAGAGTGTCCACGCACACTTATCAATAGTTACAGAGTCGATACGGTAATGTAAGTTACACTTATTAAGACGTGACACAGAAAAGAGTAGGAATCCATACATTATACTCTATAGTAAAGGACATATGGTTTTTCTGATCGTAAAAATAATCGGTGGGCTACTGGCAATATTTCTTTTAATAGTATTCCTGATTGCGATTTATGATCGCTTTTTTCAAACCAAAAACGTTCTACTAGGTAATTTTCCTTTCGCAGGAAGGGGCAGGTACCTGATGCACCACTTAAGACCCCTCTTCAGACAATACTTTGGGGATGATGATAGCTTTACACCGCGTATTGTTATTGACTGGATCCTGAGCGTTGCAGCGGGGAAAACCGGATACTTTGCATTCGATAAGTTCGATACAACATTCCAGCTTCACGATGGAAATCATCAAATGAAGCACAGTGCAACACCGTACAACTTAGATGAAATGGAGTCAGAGTACCCTTTGGTTGGACCAAATCGAAAGCACCCATTCCAAATGCATGGCTACTTCTATCGCAGTGCTATGAGTCTGGGATCACTCGGATTTGAGGCAACGTCTGCAATGGCTGCAGCATGTTGCGATGCCGATGTTGGTTTTAACACTGGCGAAGGAAGTTTAAGCGTACATCATATTCCACGTATCCCTTTTACGTATCAGAAGTTCTTCAAATATAAGAAGGTACCTAAAGTGACTAAGTTTCTCTGGTGGCTTGTACCGGGTATACGACTGAAAAATCGTGTTATTGATTTTTTGGGAAACTGGAAATGTGGCAAAAAGTATCGCGACTTGTATTTATTCTGCAAAAAGGAGTGGGTGTTCTATACTATAAATTGGGACGCCCCTGTTGAAGTATTTCCTTCTCCCGAAGAGATGGCTGAACATTTTAGTGCTCTTCTTGGCACAATTAAAAGAAGACTTCACACTGCTAGAAATCGATTGAAGGAAATACTCAATAGTGATGTCCACTTACTTGTACAACTTGGACTTAAGGACTAGGTGTGCAGTACAATCTCAGTATGTTTCATCTGTTTCATAAAAAGAGGCAGCCACGACTCCATGTAACTGCACTAGGACTATTGGCTCTCTACGGCGTTGCTGTTACAACGTACACTCTTACTCTCTCTCCAACATTACGTTTTTTTGGTGGTAAAGATCAATCGGCACTAGAGCGATCGATACATTTAGAATACACACTGCGTGAGATGGCAGGATACAGAGAACAAGATGCAGAGTTCCTTGTTACTCTTCGACGGGATCAAGAACATCCTGCAGAGACAGACTTGTATGTTCAGCGCACAGGCACTCAATATCCATTTACATCTGTTCTCGACGTCTACAGCAGTCACTACCACCCTGCTGAGATGCGCAACGGAACCATGTTTGTGATCCGCCGCATAGATGATCCAGATGGCACATGGGTAGACCAAGATGGCTCTATCTATGGATTTCGTGACGAACTTTGGGCATACGACATCTCTGGTAAAGGAGAAAAGGTTTTTGAATACCCTGGTATAGATTTCAGAGCATCAGTTGATGGTGAGTATATTGTAGTATCAGAAGGGCCTTCTCAAATTGCTATGGTGTCAAAACACGCAGATGTTCTTCATCATTTTCGCTGGCCAGAGCTTGCAGGAGATCTACGATCTATGATCCAAGAGAAAATGGAAGTTGTCCAAGCTCCGCCGAGCATTGGTTTTAGTGGTTGGTCGAACGATGGTAAGTATTTTTGGGGATGGATGGGTTGGCTCAAGCCTGAGATGTATTTCCGCATTAATGCTGAAAGAAACATCGTAAGAACATTTGATGTTTCAGATATGCCTCTAGGGTCTGAGGTTGCATTCAATCCTAACTCTGGTAAGTTTGCATATACGAACTACCCGTTTATGTTCGATTCCATATCAAAGGAGACATTTGAGACAACAAATACACCTGTCACACTTGTTCTCCATGATCTTATGGAGAATGAATCTCTAGAAATCAGCTCATCTGTAGCTATGCCGTTTTCACCTTCGTGGATAGGCACAGAGAACTTTGAGTATACGCATCCTTATACGAGAGAACGCGTTATTTTTACTGTCAAATAGCTTAACTAGCAAAAGACTGCACTTTTCTTGTGAGCGCATGTACTTCTTCTAAGTATTTCTTAAGACTTTGTCGCTTCATGTGTGCAGCTCTTGTTAGCGTAGCATTTATCTCGTTGAGCCTCTTCTGTGCTGCCTTTATCTTATCATTAGCTGGGGATGCATTAAGGTCTGCTCTCGCTTGTACTATAGCTTGTGCTAACTGATCACGTAGGTCACTTGCAGCCTCCATCATCTGCACTGCAAGTGTTTTTTGTGATTCTTTGGCATCTACCGCTACACGTTGTACATCCCAGACGAGACCTAGCTTCTCCAAAGTCCATATGATGTACTTCGATACATCTACCTGCCACCACTCCATACCGTG
This sequence comes from bacterium, assembly GCA_027623015.1. Classification (GTDB taxonomy): domain Bacteria; phylum Patescibacteriota; class Gracilibacteria; order Peribacterales; family Peribacteraceae; genus JAQBVR01. The sequence goes on from JAQBVR010000017.1 coordinate 10,576, forward strand.
AAAAGCGTTGCGAGGAAAAGCATGATGGTTATTGTGCCAACCTTCTCCAAATGCTAGTAGTCCGACTACCCAGTTGTTTTTGCTTTCATCCGTTGTTTCATAATCTCTTTTACCAAATGTATGGCAAATGGAGTTCACACTCCATGTTACATGTGTTAGAAGAAATATACGCACACCACCACCCCATAGAAGACCTGTCCAACCACCTATGGCAAAAGGGATTGCAAGTCCAAGAAGGACCCAAAAATACGTTGTTTTATCTATCCATTGAACAAGAGCATCGTCTGCAAAATGTGGAGCGTATGTTGTATCATCTTCAAAGTTACTGGTATTAAATAACCATCCAAAATGTGCATGCCAAAATCCATGAAGGGGACTGTGAGGGTCATGCTCATCATCAGAATGCGCATGGTGGCGAATGTGTGTTGCAGACCAACCAATTGGCTGTCCATCTACTGCCATAGCACCAGCGATGATAAAGAGCGCTCGAACCCAGCTGTACGTCTTAAAACCTTCGTGAGTTAGCATACGATGATAACCAACAGTTATGCCGATGACTGAAATGGAGTAAAATACTCCCAAAAGAATTAAATCTGTTGCAAAAACATATCTCTGCCAAAGTAGTACTATTGCAGTAGCTACTGTGAGAAGTGGAACAATGACAAGGGCGAGTATGCTTAGTTTATGAAGCGCATTTTTCATAAGGTATTGGGAATAGGTACTTGTATCTTACACGGACACAATGTCATCTGGAAATAACTTAAGAAGTTCAAATACTATAAGGCCACTCATTGATATGGCAACAATTTCAATCCACTCTATGAAGGAAATCGGCGTTAGATGTAAAAGCTCTCGAAGAGGAGTGAATATTAATATTAATTGTATGCAGAAAGGGATAGCAGTTGCTCCAACTAACGATGGATTACTAAATATGCCAATTTGCCAAATATTTTTCCTGCTCCGGATTGAATACACCATAAAAAGCTCAAAGTTTATAGCAAGTGTGAGTACAAGAGTTCTGGTGTGCTCTATGGGAACACCTGAACTAACATTCCATAAAAAGAACAGGAAGGACACTGAGCATCCAAGAAGGGCTGCAATTATTAGTCTAGGCTTTTCGTTTGCAAGAATATGTTCATTTGGGTCTCTAGGAGGCCTCTCCATAATATCTGATTCAGCTTTCTCCATTCCTAATGCAAGAGCAGGTAGTCCATCTGTCATTAGATTAATCCACAAAATGTGAATTGGCAGATACGGTAGCGGCATACCAAGCACTAGCGTTGTCATTACAAATAATAGCTCGTCAAAGTTTGCACGGAGCAAGAACACGACAAACTTTCTGATATTATCGTAAATTCGCCTACCTTCCCGAATAGCTTCTACAATTGTAGAAAACTGATCATCTGCTAACACAATACTTGCAGCTTCTCTTGCCACATCTGTCCCCACCTTGCCCATAGCGATTCCAACATGAGCTCCTTTAAGAGCTGGTGCATCGTTTACGCCATCGCCTGACATAGCTACGATCTCACCGTTGTCTTTGAGAGCATTGAGAATGTCTAGCTTATGTTGTGGAGAGACACGTGCATATACAGAGATAGTACGAACATGAGCTCGTAGCTGTTGCGTATTGAGCTTATCGAGCTCTTTGCCTTCTATAGCATCCCCTTCTATACCTACTCTCCTTGCTATAGCGCATGCTGTTTGCAGATTATCTCCTGTGATCATCATCGTACGTATGCCTGCTTTTTTTGCTTCTGCTATAGAGAATGCTGCCGTAGCTCTCGGCGGGTCTTCCATAGCTATAAGTCCTATAAATCGTATCACCTTTCCTTCTTGTACTGCACCAGCCAATACGCGAAGACCTCGTGTGGTGAATTCATCGTTCTTATGCATAACAGATTTTGCATCTACATCTGTACAAAGTTCTACGATCTTCTCTGGTGCGCCCTTAAGAAAGGACACGCTTCCATGGTGAGTCTGCATGTACTTTAGTTCTGAACTAAATGGTACTTCTTCAGCATCTATTGGCAACCTCTCTACAGATGCTCTCGCTGCAGCTTCGAGGAGTCCTATCTCTGTCGGGTCTCCAATGTGCGGTAGCTGTGCTCTGTTACAGGAAGATCCAATTTGAAGTAGTAAAGATTTGGTCTCTTTTTTGTCATCTGATACCCAGGTATCTGTCACGCTCATTCTATTCTCTGTGATCGTTCCCGTTTTGTCGCTGCAGATGACAGTAACACTACCCAGAGTTTCGAGAGCATCTAGCCTCCTTACAAGGGCATTCTTTTTAACCATTCTTCTAACCCCCATAGCAAGACATACGGTGACGACTGCTGGTAACCCCTCTGGGACAGCTGAGACAGCCAAGCTTACTCCAACAAGAAGTATGCTCAAGAACGAAGACCCCTCAAACACACCAACTGCAATGACAGTAAGGCACAACACTACAGCAACCACCCCAAGAAGTTTTCCTAATTCCTTCATCTTTAGCTGAAGAGGAGTTTCGGTATTTTTTATTTCTGAAACAAGTTTCGCGATCTTCCCGATCTCTGTGAAGAGACCTGTCGATGTCACAACATATTCTCCACTTCCTCGTGCGACTATCGTCCCTGCAAAGAGCATATTGTGCTGATCTGTTATCTGGAGTTCCCCCTCAAGCTCTTCTGTATTTTTATCTATTGCAAATGACTCTCCAGTTAGACTCGATTCATTCACCCGTAAATGTGAGACCACGATAAGTCTGCCATCTGCAGATATACGGTCTCCAGCTTCAACAACTACGACGTCTCCAGGAACAAGGTCTCTAGAATTTATAATCTGTTCTTTTCCACCTCTGCGTACTCTCGTTTGTGGTGCTGTTAGCTTCTTCAACATTTCTATAGCTTCTTCTGCTTTATATTCTTGAACAAAACCAAGTAGTGCATTGAGTATGAGTATGGCAAGGATAACAAAAGCATCTAAGAAGCTTGAAAGTGTTATTGGACCATGTTCAAAGAATGGTGTGACAGAAGAAAGGACAAGCGCTCCTATAAGGATGTACACCATCACGTTACGAAACTGCTGAAGGACCATACGAAGGAGAGACTTTTGTTTTTTTGGTAATTCGTTAAATCCATATCGCAAGATACGATCTTGCGCATCAGAATGTGATAAACCATCCTGTGCGGTATCTAGCCGCTTCAGCAAATCTGAAATGCTACAATGCGCGTACATGCTGTAGCAAAGTATAGACTAGTAGTTGTTAGCAGTCACTCTAAGAGTTTGGCTGTGCTTTTTTGTTTTCTGCTTACCAATTTGTATGGAATTTTCCTTCTTTGTCGATACGTTCGTAGGAGTGAGCACCAAAGAAATCTCTTTGCGCTTGGATAAGATTTTGCGGTAAACGGTCTCGTGTCATCGCATCGTAGTAACAAAGAGAAGCGCACATAGCAGGTACTGGTATGTTCCAGCTTATGCCGAGTTCTACTACTTGACGCCATTCCATTTGTCTATCGGCGCCAAAGCGTTCTTGCATACGTTGCTTTGCAGCTTTTAGGAGATTTGGATCTTTACTGTAAATATTTTGGTAACGTTTTAGTAGTCCTGCACGGATGATGCAGCCCCCACGCCAAATTCGTGCGACAGTACTAAGGTCTATGTTCCAACTATATTCTTTGCTACCTGCTTCAATAAGATTAAATCCTTGTGTATATGCAATCATTGATGATAATTCCATAGAACTTCTTATAGATGAACGGAATTTCATTGGACGCGGTATAGGTTCTGTATCATCTACAACAATAGGAAAGGCTTTGTGCTCTGCACGCAGCTTCAATCCACCAGAGATAATACGAGCATCTACTGCTGCATTGATTGTTGGAATGGCAACACCTAAGTCTAAAGCTGTTTGTGTCGTCCACTTCCCTGTTCCCTTTTGACCTGCAACATCCTTGATGGCATCGATCAGTTCTTTGTCTGTAGTACCATCCTTTTGTAGGAATATCTGTGATGTTATCTCTGCAAGATACGATTGCAACTCGTCACTACTATTCCAAGCAGAGAAGATCTCCCCCATATCTACATTCGAGAAATTACCAAGATTCTTCAGTAGATCATAACATTCTGCCATGAGCTGCATAAGACCATACTCGATACCATTGTGTACCATCTTTACAAAATGACCTGAGCCACCTGGCCCCATAAATGCTACACACTTTCCACCCTCACCGTCGTCTGCTGCCATCGCTTGTAGTATAGGCTCGATGTGTTTGTAAGCTTCTTCGTCTCCCCCTGGCATCATGCTTGGGCCATTGAGAGCGCCTTCTTCTCCTCCACTAACACCCATACCAATAAAGGCGATTTCTTTTTCGCGTAATGCATTGACGCGTCGATTTGTATCTGCAAAGTGACTATTGCCTCCATCAATGAGTACATCCCCCTTTGAAAGAAGAGGAATAAGATCTTCGATGACTGCATCTACAGCTTCACCAGCTTTTACCATGAGCAAGATTACTCGATGTCCTTCTAGAGCGCCTATCATCTCCCGATAACTTTTACAGGGTGTAAATTGACCCTCACTTGCGTATTGCTTCATAAATTCTTCAGTCTTTTCTTCTGTTCTATTGTACACAGCAACAGTCACACCATTGCGTGCAGCATTGCGTGCGAGGTTTGCGCCCATTGTCCCGAGACCTATAACTCCTAGTTGCATGAAAGCATCTTAAACTGGAAACCGAAAACTGCAAATTGCAAAAAACGCATTAATGCGTGGTAGTCGTTTACTGTACTGACTCCCAATCTTTCACAAACTTCTCTATTCCACTGTCTGTCAGTGGATGGTTTGGAAGCTTTTGGAATAATGCATAAGGAATAGTGGCGATGTGCGCACCGAGTCTAGCAGCATCTATTATATGCCGTGGGTGCCTTGTTGAAGCAACGAGAACTTCTGTCTCAAAGTTGTACTGACTCCATATCTCCATGATCTCTGCTATGAGCACCATGCCATCTTCTCCAGCATCATCTAAACGTCCAATAAAGGGGCTGATGATAGAAGCTCCTGCTTTTGCCGCTAGTAGCGCTTGGCTTGCGGAAAAGATAAGAGTGGTATTTGTGCGGATACCTTTCTCTCTACAGTACGATAACGTCTTGAGCCCTTCTGTTGTCATTGGAACCTTCACGACAACATGCTTATGCCAACTACTGTATTCGTCTGCCTGCTTTTTCATGCCTTCGAAATCTGTTGCTGTCACTTGAGCAGAAACATTTGGCACAAGTTCGCACATCTTGAGTACTGTCTCTTTGAAGTCTTTACCTTCTTTTGCTACAAGCGAAGGGTTTGTAGTGACACCATCTAGCACACCCCACGCAGCACACTCTGCTACTTGGTCAACGTTTGCTGTATCCATGAAGAATTTCATATATTTTTTTAGGAAGGAATATATATAGTATAGCGGATATCTGGACGTTCTGGAAGCCGGCTTCATGATAAAGTGCATCTTGCCTCACAGTGCTATCGTGATACTATTGCTTTGCTCATGCGAAAAGTACTACCTAGTATTGGCCTATTCCTTCTTATAGGAACTACCGCTTGGTACAGCGCATCAGAGAAATCAATCTCCAAAAGAGCACAACTCATAAACCCAGATGCTCCTGTAATTATTGACATTGTTATGACGGATCGAGTGATTGAACCTACTGATCTTATTGTTTATCAAGATCAGGAAGTCACCTTACGCATAAAATCAAACGAGACTGGTGAGCTTCACATAGCAGGTTATGAACTATTTTCAGGTATCACACAGAGTAAGATTTCTAAGATGACATTTGCAGCAGGGAAACAAGGACATTTCTCCATTGAGTTTCACCCCTTAGACTCACATGAAGATATTCACACAGGATTCCTCTCTGTTCTTCCTCGCTAATCCATGGTTATTCCTCGCTCACTTTTCGTAGCGCTACCGCTGTGGAGTTTGCCTCTGCAACGTGCTTTTGCTCATGGCTTTGGCGAACAGATTGACCTACCAGTTCCCTTTAAGCTTTACATGATAGGAGCAGTGGTTACTGTAGCTGTCTCGTTTATCTTGATCGGTTTTCTTGCGGGCAAGACATCTGCGAGAGACTACGCTCGCTACGACTTGATGCAACTTCGATGGTTCACGAAGCTCGCCACTCCACTATTGCAGTTTGCAAAATTCCTAACACTTCTTATTACCGTTGCTGTTGTCATTGGGGGCCCGATAGGATCTCCAGTCCCCTCTTTTAATATCACGCCTATAGCTGTGTGGATCCTCTTTGGCATAGGTATGGTCTACTTTTCAGCATTTATTGGAAACATCTGGCCTTCCATTCATCCATGTGGCTTTGCTATTGACCTTTGTCGCTCATGGAAAAAGACTCCTAAAGTTTTCACTACAACATGGAGTTCAACTGTTTCATATTGGCCTGCTTTTGGAGGGTATTTTCTCTATCGATGGATTGAAAACGTGTATCCCTACAGTGCAAGACCTGAGAATCTCTCTTTGATAGTCTTTTGGTATCTCTTTGCCACTTTCATCGGAATGCTCATAATCGGGAAAGACCGATGGCTGAAGTACTGTGATCCTTTTGCTGTATTTTTTACGTTCCTTTCTTTCTTCTCTATAACAGAGGTCGAGAAGGGTAAAGTGTATCTTCGCCCACCTGGCGTTGGACTCCTCCATATATCCAAAATGTCTACCTCGCAGATTGTCTTCGAGATGATCATGCTATCTGGCATATCTTTTGATGGTATGAAAGAGACCTCGGTCTGGCTTGGTGTTCATAAAAGTATTGTCTCTCTCGGGTTGGGCAATCTGCAGAGTCTGACGATCGGGATGCTTACATTTCTCTTACTCTTTGTCGCGACGTACTTTATGTTCTGCTTCTTCATCTCTGTCTTCACCAACCGTTACGAGACAACTCTAGCTCTTGCATCTGTCTTTGCATTTTCATTACTTCCTATCGCTGTTGCCTATGAGCTTGTCCATTACCTCACTCTCTTTCTTATAGAGGGCCAGCGATTGATATACCTTCTCTCCGATCCATTTGGTCTACATTGGAACCTCTTTGGTACAGCCACATATGAGGTTCGTTATGACTGGCTAAACTACACGATGCTATGGAACATCCAAGTGCTTCTCATTGTACTTGGTCATGTTATCGCTGTGTACATAGCGCACATGCGTGCACTGACAATTTTTCCTCAACGTGTGATGGCCATACGTAGTCAATACCCCATGCTCCTTCTTATGATCTGTTATACGGTCTTCAGCTTATGGATAATTGGACAACCAATAATTAATAGATAAGATAGGACTACAAATAAAATAAAAACCGTTGAAACATCTGCTCTGTCTGGGTAGAGTTCTCTCCTGGCACACTCCGCACTATGTCGCACTACAGATTTCTTTCATTGGCTGCACTCACCATCATCTTGACTAGTTCTCATGTCCCAACTTCAACTGCAAGAGATTTCAGTGTCGCAAAAATTAATCTGCAGATTGAGTACAATGGAGACATTACCGTTTGCACTGCCATTGAAGATTATAATGACCGCATAGAATGCCTCTCTAAAATCTGTGAACCAAATTATCAGTGTACAGAGGCTCTTCTTATAGACGCTACAGCTCAAGAGGGTCCGGTTGTAGGAACAAAGCTTCTCGACGACCTCCTACTCACAAGTACACAGTTTGGTCTTAATACAGATGGACATGAACTTGGGCATATCATTGGTCGTACAACGGCTAAACAATTTGGTTTTACGGGGACCGCATTTATGGAGTGTCCCAATGATTACTTGTATGCATGTCAACATGGGTTCTTCGAACAAGTCCTTGGTGAACATGAGGGCTCCACAGCGGACGTCGCCACAGAGATCTGCGAAAGCATCACAAAGGAACCCGCAGGCAGAAACAAATTCTACTGCTACCACGGTGTTGGCCACGGCATAATGATGTCTCGAAGAAACGATATATACGAAACTATGCGTGTATGTGATGGGATGCCGTACTTGAATGCCGCTCAAGGTTGTTGGCAGGGTGGATTTATGGAAAATATTAATGCGGTGATGACTGGACAAGATAAAGACGGAGTCTTTCTTGGAGCAGCAGACCCTCTTGCTCCTTGTAGCAACGTACCACTCCAATACCAGTGGAACTGTTATGAAAACCACAGTGCATACCTTATGAAAGAGTATGAGAATGATATCGTAAAGAGTGCAGAAGCATGTCTCAAAGCACATCCCGAAACGATGCCTAGCTGTGTGCTGAGTCTTGCGCAATTTGCGACAAACCCAGGATGGCAGACTATAGTACTGAACAAACGACCAGATCTAGGTGGGAAAGATGACTTCATTCAGAACTCTGTATCTATCTGTAACGGATTCCCTAAAGGAACGAATCGTATATGCCATATGGCAGCTATAACGAATGCATTGAACTATAACGAAGTTGCTCAAGCACTGGAGTATTGTTCGTATCTCGATGAAGAGGACAACTTGAAGCGAGACTGCTATCAGCGATCTGGCAATGAAATGTACTACCATGCTAAGTCTCAAGAACTACGCGATGAGCTTTGCAATGATGTCCCTAAAGAATATTTTCTCAACTGTAGTACGCTTGGAGATGTTCGTGTAGATATGCCCCCAAGAACTGAGGGTTGGTCACCACTGCTCAATAATGACATCGCATCTTCTGCAGGAACCGCGGAGACTACTATTGAAGAATCAGGATTTTTCGCTGCCATCGGAAAGATATTGCGATGGCCATTTACCTTGTTCACAAGCGATGATGAGCCTGGAGGTATAGCAGATTCTATAGTCATTCGTCTCATCTCTAGTACAGAGTTTAGTCCAAGAGAAGTTTTTATTGATCGTAACGATAGCGTCACGTGGATCACCGATACCAATGATCTCTTCTGGCCTGCATCTGACGTGCATCCAACACATGAACTCCTCTCTACTTTTGATGCAGGTAATCCACTAAAAGCTCACCAAAGTTACACATACACATTCAAAGATGTTGGTGACTGGACATTCCACGATCACTTGAATCCCATGGCTATTGGCATAGTGCACGTTAAGTAAATTATTCTACTGAAACGTACACAAAACAAAAACAATGCAATCCCCGCAATACCTTTTTAATTCTTACCGCGTACAATACTAATCAAATGAAAAAATGGAATATTTTCTTTGGACTCGCCACGGTATTGATCGTGACTACAGAAGTCCTACCTGGCGCACTTGGCCTCTTCAGCATTACGCAGTGGGGAGGTATGTATACCGATGGTTGGTGCTCCGTTTTTACACGATCCAATCCTTTGCAAGACCTTGGACGAACACCAACGCCAGAAGAAACTGACGAGCACTTTCAAGCACCAACGACTCGTGTCGTATGGTCTGCTCCTATGCATACTCTAGAGAGTTGCTTCGCATGGAGTCAGAGTTGGTGTGAAAAAAGCCATCGCGATGGATGGCGTATCTACCATTCCCAGCCTTACTACAGGCAGTCTTATCCATTTGGAGAACAAAACGTTTGTGACCTTCCCCGCTTAGACCCACCATGGTTTATTCAAAACTTCAACAAATAGTCAAAAGCTATTGGCACCCAGATAAAGGCTCATGGGTTTACGTCGCTGCATTTTTTGCTGGACTGTTCTTCATGGGAGCAGGAACATTTAAACTTTACAACTACTTTATACTGGCAGATCAGTCTTTGGCTGGGCACTTCCAGTATTGGCTCGACAGCGGGTGGCCACCAGATTGGTACGCACATGTAATGCGTTTCTTCCAGCCCTACGAGAAGCCTGTTGCTGCGATGGCCATACTCCTCCAGCTCATCCCTGGATTTATGATAATGACGAACATGAAGACAAGGGTTGCCGGACTTCTTCTCTTTTCTCTCCAGATCCAAGTATTCCTTGGTGTTCTGAAGCACACAAACTTCAATGAATTTGTTGGCTGTAGTGTCTGGATCTGTCTCTTCTACGTATTCAAGCCTCAGACTAAAGCAGATATGAATCGCCAGATGTGGAAAGTGATGATCTTCCTCTTCTTCGTACTTAACTGCATCTTGGTCTACAACAGGCATAACTACCAAGACCACATGCTTCTTTCATACACGTACCAACGTGAGCAACTCGCATCGGACATCATGGGAACGAGCGTTCACTTGAAGTACTTTGTATTATGGGCGACACAGTGGAGCTGGGCTCCCTACGCATTTGCTTCTATGTGGTACTTCAGACTGGCGCTCACCTTCCTCCTGCTCACACGATGGCGTCAATATGCAGCTGCAGCATTACTTGTTACCTACGTTTCCAACGTCATGATCTGGATGAATGGTACAACAAGCCAAGGGGTACTATGGGTCATTATTACTTTTGTCTTCCTAACACATGAACAGCACGTTCAGTACTTGGACAGAGGCAAACCTAGGCGTACGATCGTACAGCAATGCAAAGACTTCTACAGATTCGTTATCACTCGGGGCAAGGAAGCCTAACGCCAATATTTGTGGTCGTTGCGATCGCAGGTATTATGACGACTGTTGTTTTGCTCGATAGAAAAGCAGACGTTATTTTTGATAGTCCAACAACAACTGAAGGCAAAGTAGCTACCAACTCATACGAGGGCCTACCTGAGTCTGTACTGATCCGCATACCTTTTACGTCTCAAGCGCCATTGCTTAACTGGGATGCCCCCTATCAGGAGGCATGTGAAGAAACATCTCTATTGATGGTACATCACTTTTTGCAGCGTATCGGTTTTGATCCAGTTTCTGCAGATGCTGAGATCGTAGATCTAACTGAGTGGGTTTCTGCTGATGGATTTTCTGAGGACATAACCATCCGAGAGCTTGCACAAGTTGCTCAGCGTCGCTTTGGGTATACACCATATCTCTATGAAAATCCGACTATCGAAGATCTTAAGCACCTCATTGCGTCAGGTAACCCCGTCATAGTTCCTGTAGCAGGGCGAAAATTAAAAAATCCTTATTTTAGCGGTCCTGGCCCTTGGTATCATATGTTGGTACTTACAGGGTACGACAGTACGTCTTTTATCACCAATGACCCTGGTACTCGTCGTGGGTTTGGGTACGCATATAAGTACAATGTCCTCTACAACGCCATCCACGATTGGACTGGTAAAAAAGAAGATATCGAAAAAGGACCAATCGTGGTCCTTGTACTTCGATAAGCTACAGTATTAACCTGCTATAAGCATCAGCAACGAGAGTAGAACTATAGCTGAGATGTTTACACCGATGATAGGGAGTGCGTTTGTCGCTTTTCGAGTAGAGCTTGGCATAGACATCTATTTTAAGGAGATTCTTTTCCCTGTTCAAGGAGATGGGGTTGCCTTGCGATGTAAATATGGCGGTTGTTACTGTACGAAAAAGCATACAGGAAATTGAGGGAATAGAGATTCTCTGTAGTAAATTTCAATGATGGCTTTATATACTTACACTTCCAAATCGCATATTTCTTTATTCTTCGTTGAAAACTCATCACCTTCTTGTAGTTGTGTATGCAACACCATAAACTATAATAGCAATTACACCCCTTTTAGCCCAATGACACGTCCACCACTTTCTGCAATATCTGGTAAAAACCCCAAAATAGTTCCTATGTCTTGCCAAAGAGTTTTGGCTTCTATCGACCCAGGTGAGCATGTATGGATTGGACCAAAGCAAGCAAAGAGTTTAGACGCTGAGGATCAAAAGCAGCACGATACTGCACACACTATCATTCGTCACCTTGCTGTGCAGGCACCACTGAAGCACAAGTCTGGACACCCTGGTGGACCACTCTCTGCTTTTACATGCGCTTATGCACTAAGCAAGCATAGAGACCCCTCTGTAGATCAACCTCTCCGCATGAGTCCTGGCCATCTGTCTTTACTCGGATTTGGTCTACAGTACTTATTTGGAAGAGATGGTGGAGATCCACGACTTTCAACTCCTCAAGCTATCATCGATACATTTCGTACACCAAGCGGACTCCCTGGTCATATAGAAGCAGGCCTTGGAGACATCCCTTTTGGTACAGGCCCACTTGGTAAAGGCGTGAGCAATGCTCTTGGAGTAGCATTTGGACTGAAGTTACAAAGTAAGAAAGGCAAAGTTGATGTTCTCCTTGCAGATGGCGATAGTCAAGAAGGTCAGGTACAAGAGGCATTTCGTCTTGCACCACATCTTGGACTCGATAACTTGATCGTTCATGGTGACTTCAACGATATTCAGCTTAGTGGTCTCCCAAGTAACACTGTTGCCGCAGACTTCCCATCGATAGCACAGGCTACGGGTTGGAATGTCATCGAAGTACAAAATGGCAACGACCCTGCTCAGTGTGCTGCTGCTCTCGAATCTGCAGATGGATTTGCAGGAAGTAGCAAACCGACATTCATCTGCTACTACACAACCATGGGACACGGTATTGCTTTGATGGAGGAAGGCAGTAATACAGGAAAGAAGAACTTCCACGGAGCACCACTCTCTGAAGACGAGGCAGCAGAGGCCTTGAAAGATCTAGACTCTCTAGAAGACGCAGTTGCTGCGTATTCCGACTTCTATAAAGCTGAAAAAGCTCGCTATGGCACGCAGCCAGTCGTTACAGATATACCTCTGTCATTCGATGCAGGAAAACTCAAGGGCTACACACGGACTGTTACAACAGAAAAGGGCGCTGCACGAAAAGACTTCGGAGAAGTACATCTTTTTAATTTAATGACTGCAGACGAACGGATCTACGTTCTCCACGCAGACCTAGCAGGCTCAGGTGGATTTAACGCTGTAGAAAAACAGTTTCCAGACCGCTGCATAAATGTCGGTGTTGCAGAAGCAAATATGTACATGATGGCAGCTGGAATGCGCCAGACAGGCCTTCTTCCTGTGACCTATACCTTCGCAGCCTTTGGTACAAACGAGGCAAGAGCCAATGCAAGACTCATCGACGTGAACTGTGGCCACACGCGTTGTGGCATACTCAATGACTGTACACACGCTGGACTCAGTGTGGGTGAAGACGGAGAGACCCACCAAGAGCGACACTACCTAAATATTCCGTTTGATCACACACAGGTCTGGATGACTGCGGACAGTAACCAAGCTGCTGCCATGGCAGAGAAGTCTATGGAGCTCATCGCAGAAGGACACCAGAGTGTGTACACATTCTTCCCAAGAGACGGACACGAACAGCTCAAGACACCAGAGGGAGACATCCTCTATGGAGATGGCTACAGTTTTGATGGAAAGGCTGACCTTGTACGCGGTTCTGGAGATACAAACGATAGAGCCACGATCATCGCTACTGGACTGCCTGTGCACTCCGCAGTCACTGCTGCAGACGCTCTACTTGCTGGACCAGAGAAGCTACACATTCGCGTACTAAACATCGCTTCTGTTCGTCCTATCGATGCAAGTGCCATCATACAAGCAGCACTCGAAACAGGTCATCTCATTGTCGTAGAAGACCACTCCAGTGAAGGTGGGCTTGCTTCACAGGTGGCGGATATCATTGCAGACTTCTCGCTTCCTTGCTCACTACGCAGACTTGGAGTAAACCATTACTTCCCATCTGCCCCTGCAAAAGACTTGTACTTGATGGCAGGTATAGATGCAGAAAGCATCGAGGATGCAGTACAAGATGAAGTCCATTCAGAAGTATCTGGTGGAGAAGACGCATTTGTCTCTTGTCTTCATGAGCTATTGCATAACAAATTATATAGTAGGTTTTCCCCTTCTGTAGATGGCTTCGTCGATAAGATCGTGAACGATGCAGGATACATGGACAAGCTACGATTGTTTTGGAAAGAGAAAGAGTGTCCAAGAGAAGAACTTCCTAGCAATGGAGATTTGCTGACAAAACTCTCTCGAACCTAGTTCTCGCCTTCTATAACTTTGTTATTTGTTCCATATACCTCTGAGTTTGGGTGTTTTGCTGCCCATGAAAACCAGTATGCATACAGAGGATGGATCACTTCCGAGACCATGTTATCTTGTACATGTGTAAAGAGAACTCTGTCTGCTATTTCGTCATACTCTACAAGGATCCGCTCTCCGTCTACCATGTCTTCTATGTACTTTTCTCGCTTCAAGATTTCTACTGTATACGCTTTTGTACTCTGTCCGAGTTTAACTCCATAGACGAGTGTCTTTGGGTGCAGTCTGGCATCCAGTATAGTTACAGGGAAATATAAAGCGGTGGATGACTCGTAGCCTGCGTACGGATCTTTTGCATAATCACGACTGTAACCTGTTGTGGAACTCAGTACTTTTGTTCCTTCTGGAAGGGTGCCAAATCTTACTATATGACTTTCAACTATTGTCAGCTTCTTTCCTACATTTGGGCCAACTACAGCTTCTCCTGCTATTTGGTCCCACAGTGACAATGAGTTTCGGTCGTACATAAGTAGATTGCTGTCATGAAGTAATCCACTCACACCAAACTCAGACACGCCATCTGCTACTCGTCTATCGTACACAACAGCAGAAGCACACAGTGGACAGTACGTTACAGCGATAGGAGTACTGCCAATAGTATCGTTTACTACTTCATGCCAGTTGAGTATGTCAAAAGGGTAAAATCTCTTTTCAGCTTCTTGCTCTACAAGAACGCCAACAGCGTCATCACCTAAGTATGTAGCAGCGCTCATTTCTATAAACTGTGGCTTATCTATACTAGGAATTCCATCTCTTGGTGGGCCACCGCTGAAGATCTCATCCAAAGGAATGGTATGGAGTACTTCATCTGGATACCACGACAACAGAAGTGGTGTCGGCTCAGATGTCTGGAAGTTTGAGAGATTTTTCTCTTCTTTAGATTGAATTTCTTCTACATGATCTTCAGGCACTAGTTGATCGAAACTTTTTACCGAATTTAACAAAATATCGACTTTTTGCATAAGTTCTTTTTGTGAAATAGGTCCGTCTTTTCTTGTAACCTCTATACCATTGACATCTATAAATATAGTGGTTGGCTGTGTGAATACATTGAACTTTTTATACAAACCCTTCTGAGGATCTAGTATTGCTGGGAAATCGTATCCCCCTTCCTGCCAGTACGTTGCGATAACACTCGGCGCTTCGCCTATATTTACGGCAATGACATTTATGGGTAGATCGTGATGAATTTGATCGAACAATGGAAGTTCGTCTTTGCAAAAAGAGCACCAACTAGCCCAGAAGTTTATGATGGTAGGATACTCCCCTCTTAGAGCTTCGAGAGTCACCTCTTCGCCTTGAATTGTCTCTAGAGAGTACTCATTCAATGTTGTAGGAGTACATGAGGCAAGAATGAGAGCCAAAACGAGACAGACTTTTCGCATATATATATAGTAATTGGATTGAATTCACTTTACCACTCTCGTGTTGTCATACGGCTTCGTACCATGTGTAGCATTTTACTTTTTTACGAAAGCTTCACAAATGCAGCGTAGCAATACTACGCCGATATCAACTAAAACAGCTAAATACAGGCAATTGTGTTTGTATCGCGGAGACGTATCATTATACTTGGTGCAATCGACTCCTAAGGAAGGGTGGCTGAGTGGTCGAAAGCGACGGTCTTGAAAACCGTTGAGCCCGCAAGGGTTCCGTGGGTTCGAATCCCACCCCTTCCGCCATAGTTGAACTCGAGATGAACTCAAGCCGTAGGCGCAGAGTGAATCCGAAGATACTATGTCGGCCATAGCTCGAAGCGGGAGCGGAGAGCGACGGCTGACTATCACAGAACCTATGTCGGCCATAGTCCGCCTGAGAGGACGGCGGCTGACTATTTTTCATATATGTGATACCAGAAACGCTATTTGAATACTTGTCTAGTTTACTATGTATTTTCCAGCCTATCCAACATAACAAAACAGCTCTAAATAAGGTATAATACTTAGATAGCGAGACTGTATCGCTACACAACAATACAAAAACGAAATGCACCACACACCAATATCTCTCACTGAGCTACGCACATTGACTGAAAAAGCTAAGACATCTCGTCTTCGCCCAGAAGTGCTTGAGCGTTTGGCATGGTTTGTTCACTTTACGCAATTTCAAAACATTCAACTAACTTGCGATACATTTAAAATTGCACGCTCTACATTTTATCGTTGGTTCCATCGATTTGATCCTCTCGATCTTTCAACAATAACGAATCAACCCAAGAGTGCACTCCTCAAGGAGGGCAAATCCCCTTCTGTAAAACACTACTGTCCGCTCTGCGCTATCTGGAACATTCTTCGCGGACGAGTTCTTTATACACTCCTTGGAGTATTCCTTGTGAATCTAGCTATTCTCATCTTCCTTCTTCCCGAAGGTGCTGGAGCGAGCAGCTTCGACCCTGCTATGCTTGTTCACAGTGAGTCGACACTAACTATCGATGACGGAACAGGCACATCGGATATCGCACTGCACTTTGGAGATTCTATCAATGAGATATTTAAGTGGGACATCTTAAATGCAGAATTCAGCTTTAGTGACGACATCCACACTACGGGGAACATCTCTGCTACTGGATCTCTTACGATAGATGGTGCGGCAGTATTTGGGTCAACAGTTAGACTCAACGGAATAACGTATACATTCCCAAGCTCAGATGGAAGCAACACTCATGTCCTTACGACCAATGGCGCTGGTACACTCTCTTGGGCTGCAGCAGCTGGAGGAGGTATCTCTGAGGCAAACGCAGATGAGCGTTACGTTCAAGTGGCAGGAGACACGATGACTGGAGGTCTCGCTATTCACGCATCTGCAGGACTTGCATCTACTGGTTCGATCATCACAGAAGGTAACTTCACATTAAACTCAGACAATGCAGCACAAGATGCCGTTGTAACATTTGGAAATGACGCAGCTGCAGAGACTTTTAAGTTTACCAATACAAATGAGAGGTTTGAATTCTCCGACGATGTTCATGTTACAGGGAAACTAACTGCGAGTGGTGCCCTAAATGTAACAGGAGATTCAGTTGTGCATGGCGAAATGATAATCCAGAATACTTCTGCGACAATTCGACTTGGCGATGCGACATCAAACTTAGGAATCTTTGAATCGAATAATGGTATGACTATTAGGTCCCCAGAAGCAGCGGTTATCGCTATCGACTCAAATAGTAATGATTCAACCTCATACTTTGCTGTTATTGCTAATAATTCAAATACGTATGGAAACTCTTCGGCGAAGCCGACAG
>JAQBVR010000043.1 GCA_027623015.1 bacterium
GATACTGCGTCCTCCTACTTGTCGGCCATAGCTCTACAGAGCGACGGCTGAAGCTCACATAGTGAGCGAAGGGGGACAAAACGGGAAACCATCCATGCTGTTAATAAGCAGTTCTGTAAGTATTATAACCTAAATAGTACAAAGAAAGAGTGATATTATGCCTAAAATACTGCTTTGCAAACAGTGGTACAGGTACTAGTATAGATATAATCTATGATTACTGACCTGTCACCAGAAGAGGCTCTAGGACTACTTGCTAGTCATGCATATGCACACCTTGGCTGTTCTAACGACGGTAAGCCTTATGTAGTCCCTACAAGCTACTGCCTCATCGAAAATGCGATATGTGGCTATACATATGAAGGGTTTAAGGTAGATACCTTGCGCAAGAATCCTAATATCTGTATTCAAGTAGAAGAACTGGAAGATGCATCTCACTGGAAGAGTGTCATTGCCTATGGCACATACAAAGAACTCGAAGGAGATGAGCAGATAGAAACGATCAAGTTCCTTATCCGCATATTTGAAAATCGCAATGAGTACATTCCTTTTAAAGAGGATGGAACAAGCAAGCAAAAGCGTGATGAGGGAAATGAACTTGTCGTCTGGAAGATGACTCCAGAAGAGATAACAGGGAAAAAACACGAGGGTGGGTGGTAGGCTGAGCTTACACATTATAGGAACCATGATTTACTTGATGAAAGGATTAATTTGATCACACAATGAAAGGGCTTTTATGTTGTTGTTATAAACACGTATATTTGGAGAATTTTTTGGATAGATAACATTTACACGTTCAGTACACAGTAATCCACGCCTCACACGTGAGGCGTGGTAAAACAGGGCACCCCTCCCTCATAGGGAGGGGGTAGGGGGAGGGTTTAAAAAAGAATTCCATAAGGAATCGTTCTATTTTTTTTCCAATGATACGAAACATTTTTGCTACTACATTTTGTACATGACCCTCCCCTTAGTCCCCTCCCTGCCAGCCGTCGCTCTGCGGAGCTATGGCCGACAAGCGAGGGAGGGGTGGCTAGTGTGTTGATCTCTGCTGACCGCTGATCGCAGTTCGCTAGTCTCGTTGCCCATCGAGTTAACGTAAAACAACGCCCCAGTTATCTGGAGCGCTGCTTTGTACTAATTAAATTACATATCCTTCTTCATCATCATTCCACCTTTCATGCTGCTTTTCATCTCTTCCATCATTGTAGTCATCTCTTCTTCTGTCATATCGAGACCACGGTCTGAGAGAGCTTGCATCATAGCTGTGTTGTGCATACTGCCATCTCTCTTGCCATGCCATCCAAACTTTTTACCACAGGTACCAAATGCAAGTGCTCCAACAAGACCTACACCTATACATCCGAGAGCGAGACTTTTGAGAGACTTCGCGTTCATGTTCTTGGCAGCCCAAATTACGAGGAGAACGATACCAAGTGCAAGAAAAAGCAAAATACTGGTTGAAGTTTCATAGCGAAGAAATACGGGTGCACACGGGGTGAGGGTAAGGAAAAGTAGAAATACAAAACAAATGATATTCTTTTTCCAGATTTTATCAAATTGTCTATAATTCAGACATGACTACTCGCACACTTCTCGGCTTATCTATCGTACTCCTCGTAGGTTGTACATCTTCAGATCTTTCTAAAAAAGACATCGTCATCCATGACTATGCCATACTTGGAAATGCCGATGCACCTGTGACCCTAGTGGAATACAGCGACTACCAGTGTCCGTTTTGCAGGAAATTCACGACAGAAGTACTTCCACAGATCAAGAAAGAGTACATAGACACAGGCATGGTACGACTCGTGTTCAAAGACTATCCCCTACACATCCATGATGCTGCTATCGAGGCTGCAATCGCTACGCACTGTGCTGGAAAGCAAGATGCGTACTACGCGTATCATGACATGCTGTTTGAGAATTCTCGGGACATCTCTACAAAAGCCTTGGCTAGGTGGGCAGAAGTACTACAGCTCGACACCAATGCATTTGCTACCTGCCTCGAAGATCCTGCTATAGCTGACATCGTATACAACAGTATCACTGAAGCAAAAAGCCATGGTGTCATCGGTACCCCGTCATTTCTTCTCAATGGTAAGTACATCGCAGGTGCGCGTCCATTCTCCTACTTTGACCGAGAGATCCAATCAGCTTTGAATAAAAAAGTTGTACAGCCTAAAGCCCTAGCTGAAGCAGTTTGTAGCAATGACGTAGACTGTGGCGAAGCACGATCCTTCCCTCCGTACTGCTCCCAAACATCTGATGCAGTATGTATCACAAGTGCTTCTCCCTCCTGTACATATGGAGGCACTGAAGAAAGCGCATGTGTCACGATGATCAAAGAAGAATGCACACTGTGTGAAGAAGGAGTGTGTAGTGAGGGGGAGTGTGCATAACCATATTGTCTGAACCGCAGATCTCGCAGATACGGCAGATAGGAATGATAGTATTTTAGGATCTGCAAAATCTGCGTCATCAGTGTAATCTGCGGTTCAGACAATGAAATAAATACGCTACAATCCTCCTATGAGAAATCTCTTCATCCTCGTCCTCACACTTCTTATGACTTCCTGCTCTCTCCTTCCACCTGACAGCCAAGATATCGCTGCGAAGAAAGAGATGATAGATGCATACGACGGAATGACTGCAGAAGCGATCTTCGCCAGTGGATGCTTCTGGTGTACAGAGTCTGACTTCGAGAAGATGAATGGTGTAGTAACCGCTATCTCTGGATTTGCTGGTGGTGAAGAACTAGATCCTAGCTACAAACAAGTATCGGCTGGAACAACAGGCCACAGAGAAGCTGTACTCGTAACGTACGACCCAAGTGTCATCACGTACAAGGAGCTGGTAGACCACTTCTGGATGACCTTTGACCCTACAGATGACGGAGGTTCGTTTGTCGACAGAGGCTTCCAGTACACATCTGCTGTTTTCTATGGCAATGCCGAAGAGCAGAAGATCGCAGAAGCTTCCAAGACTGCATTTGCAGCAACTGGGAAGTTTGATAAGGCAATCGTTACACCAATACTACCTGTAACCAGCTTCTTCCCTGCTGAGGACTACCATCAAGACTACTACAAAGAAAACCCTATTCGATACCGCTATTACCGCAGTGGGTCTGGGAGAGATGATTTTCTGAAAGAGAGGTGGGGGGCGTAACGTTACGGGTTACGGGTTGCGGGTTGCGCGTTCCTCCGCTTGCTTATACACCTTATCTCGATTCGCCACTGTCACGATGAGTACGACCAACTTCTTTTTTTGTATGGTATAGACGATACGATAATTCCCAACGCGTAATGATCGGATATTTTTAAGCGTTCTACGAAGAGGCTTGCTATAGATTTCTGGTTTTGTAGCGAGCTTTTCATCTATCACCTCACGAAGAACAGCAACATGTCGGGGGTGTACTTTGCGAAAGTCATCTCGAACCTTTGGGTGATACACAATAGTAAACATTGCTACTTCTTTGTGTCTTTTTCGACTGCTTTCCAAAATGCATCTGATGAGAGTGGCTTGTGTTTCCCTTTCTCAAAATCCTCCAAACGATCCTCTGCCATTTCTACAAGAATGAGATCTTCTTCGGCATCTAGCCCTTGCTCAAGAAGCTCTGTTGCCTTGGTTGTCAGTGTTACGTTATCACGCTCAGCAAGCATTTGTACCAAATACACTACATTTTGCGGTAGTGACAGATTCACTCGATGTATGGCTTGGCGCTTTTTTCTCATGTAAATATTGTAACAAGTTTGTAACGTTTTTAGAAAACGAAAATTGTCTGAACCGCAGATTACGCAGATAGCACAGATTACGCAGATATGATACAATCGACTGCTATTTCAGATTTCAAGTACACAGATATTACGCAAAAAATCATTGGCTGTGCCATGCGTGTTCATTATGAACTTGGTAATGGCTTTCAAGAAGTTATATATCAACGTGCTCTTGCAATTGAAATGCAAGAAGCTGGACTAACATTTGTCCGTGAATATGGAATGCAGATTGAGTACAAGGGGATCGATGTAGGAACAAGGCGAGCAGATTTTGTTGTTGAAGATGTTATCATTGTTGAGCTAAAAGCTCTGTCAGCACTAGAAAAAGTTCATCATGCACAGGTCATCAATTATATAGAAGCATACAAACTCGAAGTAGGATTACTCATAAACTTCGGATCAAAGAGTTTGGAATTTCGCAGATTCGTACATACACGTATAAAAGGATCTGCGGAATCTGCGGTTCTGACAGTGAAAAGGATCTTGGGTTATATGGGATTTTTGTTATTTGTAATTTGTAATTTGGCATTTGGGATAACTATCCCCCACATCCTGTAGATTTTTCTTTCCAA
>JAQBVR010000018.1 GCA_027623015.1 bacterium
GTAAGGGATTTCTCTTTATTAATAAATTGAATAACAGTTTCCACATACGTTGCATGACTCCAGGTCAGTAGTCCAACAGAGAGTGGCGATCCTGTTTCGGGGTGTAGTTGCTCTGCAAGTATTCCGGAAGGCGATGCACAGTCATAAGGCTATGGACGGCAGAAATCTTGACAGTTAAAACTGCTTCAAAAACCGCCTATCTCCTTGGAATAAACTCCGCAGGTCTGGTATCTGGTGTTTGATCATGATCATCCGCTCCACGCCGAAGCCAAAGGCAAAGCCCTGCCATTCATCTGGGTTTATGCCACAATTACGCAGGACGTTTGGATGTGTCATGCCACAGCCGACTATCTCCATCCACTTGCCTTCACGGCTTGAGTCATCATCTCCCTGCCAGCGCATATCCATCTCCATACTTGGTTCGGTAAAAGGGAAGTACCCCGTGCGGCAGCGAAACTCTGCATCGTGTGAGATCAATTCCTTGATCGCGGTGATCATTACGCCTTTCATATTTGCGAGTGAGATGTCTTTGCCTATCATGAGCCCTTCGAACTGGTGGAACATAGGACTGTGTGTGGCGTCTGCATCTTTGCGGAACACTTTGCCAGGAAAGATGGCACGAAATGGAGGCTTGTTGCTTTGCATGTAGCGGATCTGCCCAGGAGATGTATGTGCTCGGAGGAGTAATTTATTATCTGCAGGGGCGTCACTCTTTATGAAGAACACATCTTGCGCGTCTCTGGCTGCATGGTCTTTTGGAAAGTTGAGAAGGTCGAAGTTGTACTCCTCATCCTCTATCTCTGCACTACGAAATACATCGAACCCCATGCGGCCAAATACCTCTTCTACTTCTCGTATGAACTCAGGAATCAAGTGTAGATGTCCACGCTCTGCTTCGGGGAGAGACATAGTCACATCAAATGCACCATCTGTAGAAGAGAGGAGGTCGGATTTCTTTGTCGTGATAGCTTCTGCTAGTGTTTTCTTTTGTATATTTAACTCCTTTGCCTTTGCAGAACGTGCATCTCCATCTAGAGAGCTCAGCTCCTTGAGTGCTAGTGTGAGTACGCCATTCTTTCGGCCAAAGAGCTCTTGTTCTATCTCTGCAAGCTCAACGTCAGATGCGGAAGCGATGCGATTTTCATAGCGTGCCCAGTCTTGTGCATTTGGAGTCATTACAGCCATCTTAATGGTCTAGAGCCAACTCCACCAGTACAAAAACTGCATAGATCATGAGGGCAACCCACCAGTTGAGAAGCTGAAATATATGAAAGAGGAGCAGTATCACGGTTGCACACGCTAAAAATATACCCTGACGTAGCGAGATAGAGAGCATGCGGCCGAGGTCCCACGTGTGGAGTGGTATGAACTTCCATATGGTAAATAGTACGAGTGCACCTACAGTAGATATAGCCATAAATAAACTGACAAAAAATGCAGGGATAGCTTGAGTAGAAGCAGTAAGAGGGCTTACGCGAAGCAGGACTATCAAGAGAGATGTTGCAGAGAGGATAGCCGAGACGCTAATACCGAAGAGAAAGCTGTTCATGACGACGTTACTGGTTACTGGTTACTGGTTGTGCGCTCCTCTCTTTCAGATGTTTCTTTAGAGCTGAGAAGTCGTCATATAAGGATTGCCGAAGTCCACCATTGTGTAAGGCTGCAGCTGGGTGGTAGATAGGCAATATAGTGATCTCATCTGTAAGTTTTTGTGCGTTGCCATGCGCATCGGAGATGCTCATCTTCGGAAAGAAGTGACCAAGTGCGTGGCGACCAAGTGGGACTATCACCTTTGGTTTGATGAGTGCAATTTCCATCATGAGCCATGGCATACACTGTGCCTTCTCTTCATCCGTCGGGTCTCGGTTATCTGGTGGTCGATACTTTACGACATTGCTGATGTAGACGTCAGACCTCTTCAAGTCGATAGAGGTGAGGAGCTCATCGAGAAACTTTCCTGCAGTTCCAACAAAAGGTCGACCAAGCTCGTCCTCCTTTGCACCAGGTGCTTCTCCGATAAATATGATCTCTGCCTCAGGGTTTCCTTCACCAAGTACAGGATTTGCATTCTTCGCAAGCTTGCATCCTTTCCACTCCTTAAGCTGCTCTTGCAATAGCGGGAGCGTGAGTGTTGTTGCCGTCGGGGTCTGTGTCGTTGCCATTATGATTACTATACCATAGCTGTTCACTAGCACGAGGTGCATATTCTGGTTTTATGATTTCAAATTCCATGACTTTACAGATTGCATTGTGCATTTCCTCTAGAGCATCTGTATCGATGTGTTCTTCAACGCTACCTCTTGGTATGCTGTTACTAACTATCTCTGCGATTTCTTTTGCGGGAATAGAGTGTGCTACAGGCTGATCTTCATCTGGCCACGTATCGGTATGAATTCGGAAAATTTCTTGTTGGCTCAATGTAATACTTTCGTCCAGTCGTAGGAGCATCTGTATATAGCTTCTGGTAACACTTCTACATGCATGCAAAACGGATTCGTGTTCGCCACGTCTCTCATAACGAATAAGCGCACGCATAGCAGTGAGCGCACCACGTATATCTCGCACTACTCCTTCCATCTCCATAGAAATCTCATTATTAGCCTGTGTTTCAAACATAGGCAAAGTATACGGAAGATCGTCTGGAGCCTCAGCTATAGCTACATTTTTTCTATTACCGTCAAAAAGTTGTAGGGAAAAACTCATGGGACACATGGTTCTCCTTTTCTAGGCAAGAGGCAAGGAAATTTTGGAATTAGGCTGCTTTGGCCTGTATTTTAGGAAGACTATCTAGCATAAGCACTCGGAGTTCTGCTAGTTGTCCAAGGATTGTATCGTCAGTTAGTGTTACAAGATCAACCGTTTCAAGGATTCCAGCTTCTGGGTCAGCATCAATGACAGGAACGAATGTAACAGGGATGCCCGCAATGGCTTCAGAAACTTTATCAAATGCAATTCCATCACCAGATGTTTCAGGATCAGCTGAACTGCAAATAGCTCTTTGTAAACCTCTTAACTCTCTCAAAACACGGTGAATTTTCTTGTTGTCCCTTTCGGCTGGAAGTGCTTCGATAGACTTAGCTGCCTTTTGCATTTGTTCTGGAATATCAATCATAGACACATTCTCCGCTTTTCAGATGTATTTGCAAGAGAAACTGTACAGATCTAGTACGTTGCTTTTACAGCCTTGATTCGAGCTATAACCTTCTCCTTTAGTTCGTTGTCACCTTCTGCAAGGATCTTAATGGCAGAAAGGGCAGCATTTTTCGGGTGTAGTACGGTCATCACAGGTACGTCTGATGGCATACGGACGTTACTATTGAAGTCGACCATGTATTCCTCGAGACTCGCATAGGGAGGGCAATTCACGACAGGGTGGATACAGCTACCTGCTGTTACACCACCAAGGCCATTACTCATTCCCACGACAGTGATGACGACCTGAGGCTGTGGATCTGCATTGAGTTGGTTGATCACCTCTACGACCTTCTCAGGTACTTTATGGGCAGATGCAACGATAATTTGATGGGGAACACCAAATGCATCGAGTTCAGCAGCGATCTTCTCTGTGAATTCTGTATCGGACTTTGAACCGAGGAGGAAGGTAACTAGCATGTCCATACTTTAGCAAACACCAAAAGAAAGGCAATAAGTCATTTTAGTGAACCATCTCGGCGTAGCAACGTATCATAACATGCTTTGTTAGGCTCTTCGACTCACTCCGCTGCGCTCCATTCGCTCAGAGTCATTCGACTAACGAAATCGTGGCTCGAGCGCCAGAGCGCGAGAACCATGAGCGAGCGCCGAAGCGCGAGTCGAATGGTGGAGCTGAGGGGATTCGAACCCCTGACCCCTTGCATGCCATGCAAGTGCTCTAGCCAACTGAGCTACAGCCCCACGTGGAAGACATCTAATCAGAAACAGATAGTGTTGGCTAGACCACCAAGTGCTTTTTATAATGCTCGGATCCTTAAAAGGATCCTCAACCCAACTGCTTGCCGGCCATAGCCCAGAGGCGACGGCTGGAGCTACAGCCCCAAAGTTGAATTGCAGATGAATAAGGAACGAAGTGACGAAGTGAATCTCAAGACCCTTTGTCCGCCGAAGCACGTAGTGCGTAGGTGGGCGTTTTATAGTCAGCCTTCGCTCTGAGAGCTACGGCCGACATAGTATCTTCGGCTTCATACATCGTCCTTCGGACTCGCATTCAGCTCGAATTCAACTATGGTGCGCCCGGCAGGATTTGAACCTGCGATCTCCTGGACCGCAACCAGACGCTTTATCCGGGCTAAGCTACGAGCGCACAGTGAGAGATGAGCATTTTTATAAAGCCATTAAATGCCGACAGAGCGTAACATCCGTCTATTTGAATAACAATGAGTTCATTGAAAAAAAGAAGCCAGAGGTCGTTTAGACATAGCTTCTTTTATATGGTCATATGTTTTAGCAATGTTCACTCCACTCACTGTCATGTCCTTCGGGAGTACTCTTGAGTTCTGGCATTAGAGACAGGATTTGCTCTATGAGATGTCTGGCAACTGGATCGTTATCTGACGGGATAGCTGCAGAGATGTTCCATTCTGAGATGACAGTAAGTCGTCTATCATCAATTTTCATCATCTCTTCGTCAAATGCAATAAGTCCATCACGTGCTCCGTTTATAATGTCCTTGATGGAGTTGCCAGAGCGCTCGGTGTGGAGCCATACACCAACGGGAAGATCTACGTTATGCAGGATCCTACCAAGATGTGGCTCTTGCCCCATGCCACGATTGGCTAGGAGTGGTGCTATGTGTTGTGATAGTGAACGAGATATCATGATGCGGATAGCATCTTGTGCTTTACTCATCTCTGCTTCTTTATCGAGTCTTGCTTTATCTGATTTTTCTAAAATGTGGTTCATAATAAAAATGTGAAAGTTGAAATAAAAAGACCTCTACGTTGTGCGACAGTAGAGGTGGTAGTTTTGAGAGGAGATTTACATCAATAACTAAAGCCACTTACGTCGCAGAAGAGCTCGTAGTAGGTGTAGTGGCCGTTGGGGATAAAAAAGAAAATCATTGGAATAAAAAATAAAACCCTCCAGGAAGTGAGGGCTAGAAATTGTATATATACGACCACTCACGTCCGTATTGAGCGGCTGTAGTAGTAAGAGGTGATGTGGGTCGAATGCATCATTTCAATAAAATAGTACAGTACTCTATATAATTTTCAACTACTGAAACGCCTCATACACTCTCCGTTCATACCCCTTTCGTAATACGATTGTTGCCAGAGCGGCGTAGAGGTGTGAGAACTTACTCGTATTCTCTGGATTGAGTCTTTCATGTATTCCGTCTTTCAGTACAGATTTCTCTTTCGTAGTAGGACGGATGCGGCTTACAATATTTGAAAGGATAGTGCGCGTACTAGAGTCTTTCTGAGATACCTTTTTTGATGAGGATTGTTCATGATTCTCCTCCGCATCTGTTTGAACAAATAATGTACTCGCATTATTCTCATATTCTGTATGGTTACTTGTCTTTTGTGTATGACGATCATTGGTTTGTTTAGCATGATATTTTCCTGAGCTATCAGATCTATTGTTCGTATCAACATATACTGAAGAGTTCCTTTCTTTAGCATCTGATTTCTCATCGCTACTTATACTTCTTGATTCCCTTTGCCCTTTTTGTTCCTTCTGTTCATCATCTGAGTCTTTCTTTTTTCTGAAGAGTTCTAGTAGGAAAAGCAAAGGCCAGAGTATCCATCTTTTCGAAGACTCATTTTCTGCATGGTTTCGAGATTCTTCATTTCGATCTGATCGTTGCTTTTCTTTTTCATCCTCATCATCTTCCTTATCTTTTCCACCTCTACGAAAGAGTAATAGCAATAAGAGGAAGGGGAGCCAGAGGAGCTTGAGTAACCACTTAGGGAGGAATGATCCTATCTTTTTAAAGAATGACTTTAGGCCACCCCAGATTCCTTTGAGTAACGACTTCACTCCTTTCAAAGAGTCCAGACAGGAGATTGCGTAGACCTTTCGGTAGAAGTCCCAAGAGAAACCTGAACATCTTCCCAAGTCCACCAAGGAGCTTTTTAAGTAATCCCTTTAAGAATGCGAAAGGAGCTTTGATCAACTTCATCAGTGCTTTACCCAAACCAGACAGGAGATTGCGTAGACCCTTTGGCAATAGCCCAAAGAGAGATTTAAATACCTTTCCTAGACCACCGAAGAGTTTCTTAAACAGTGCCTTTAGAGTAGAAAACGGAGCTTTGATCAATTTCCTCAAGAAGCTCCCAAAAGAAGAGAGAAGCTTTTTCAACAGTACGGCTATTCCTTTGAAGACCTTCTTAGCCAGTGATGCCAATGTTTTAAATGGTGATTTGAGAAGAGCCTTTAAGAAATTTCCTATAGCTTTCATCATCTTCTTAAGAACATTCATTATCTTCTTTGCGATGCTTCCGAAGATGTTTTTCAGAAGTTTCAGCACTTTTCCAAATGCTTTAGTAATGTGTTTTCCAACAGCTTTCAGTGCATTCCAAATCTTCTTAACCAGGGGCTTTAGTAAGCTCGCTAGCTTCTTAATGCCGTTCCACAGCGCGCGCATAAGACTTTTAAATACTCCTGATCGTATGATGCGCCAGAGCAAGTATAACAATGCTCCTATGGCTGCAGCTGCAAGTAAAACACCAATAATAAAGAGAAGTGTTGGCAATATTATGGAGATACCAGCAATGACGAGAATCAGTACGGGGATAGAAATAAGTAAGATCATTATCGAGGACTCTCCAATAGGGGAGTCATCGACGCCATCTCCTGTAAAAAGTGCCCAACACATCAGCAGAGCGCCTCCTCCCATGCCTATAGTAAATAATATGTCATTCACGGATATATATAGTACAACAGAACCTAACTATGTCAAACGCACAATAGTACTTTAAATAGTGGATTAAGTACATAATTTACCATTTTTTGATATATTTAGCTCAACAAATTATTTGTACAAAGATTTACACCTAGTTAAAGCGCTCATGTATGTGTTATCTTTTGATCCATGTGGTTTATAGGTCATCACAAGGAATCAATCCTCGTTGCATCGCGCAAAGAGCAATCTTCGGCTATTCAGAAGCTTGTAGATCAGGAATCTCTAGGGAGTGGGTATTATCTTGCTCTCATTATCGCTATTTGCATTGTCACACCAGGGTTACTCATCGATAACGTCTCTGTGATCATCGGAGGGATGATACTAGCTCCACTCATGATTCCTCTGCTTGCTCTTTCTATGTCGCTCGTAGCAGGTTCACTGCAAGGATTTATTCGATCAATCAAGGTTCTGGTCATTTCGATAATTCTTACACTCTCTATCTCTGCACTTTTGACGATGGTCTTGTCACGTGCGTACAATGTGGTGACGTGGATCCCAGAGGAGATCAGTCCAGGTGTATACATATTCATCGCATTTTGTAGTGGAACAGCAGGTGCCTTTGCATGGGTAAAAGAAAACTTATCTGCAAGTGTAGCTGGTGTAGCTATCGCGGTATCGTTACTGCCACCACTTTGTGCTGCGGGTATTGGTATGGCGCTACGTCAGACAAGTCTCGTGCAAAATTCCCTCATACTCTTTGGGGCAAACCTTGTTGGTATCTGTATGGCAGCATTCATTGTTTTTTGGGTTCTTGGATTCCTCGACAAAGGAGATATGGAAGAAAAGGTAATAGAAAATGCAGATAAAAACACCTAACGTTCTTAAGTGAAACGGTACGTAGTATCGCTTTACTAATAGCCAAATATCCAATGTTTGTGATTTGAGTATATGAGATGCACTATCTCTGTCTTCCCTGTGCAGCCAGCATACTACCATCTATTTATTCCCCTTTTTTTCTATGACTTCTTCATTTGTGAAGACCTATAGAGATCTGATTGTTTGGCAGCGAGCGATGGAGCTGGCTACTGCAGTCTATGATCTCACTCTCCAATTCCCGAGCGAAGAGCTCTATGGCCTAAGCGCAGAAATGCGCAAAGTAGCCTGTGCAATACCGTCTCGCATCGCAGCTGGTAAGGCAAAGGCTACAAAGACGGGTTATTTGTATTATTTGCGAGCTGCATATGTTCTTGGCACAGAGCTCGAGACACAACTAGAGCTCAGCAAGCAGCTGTACATTACTGGAGGTTTAGACTTCTCTATAGCAGAGCGACCCCTTTCGGAAGTCATGAAGATGCTTTCCGCTCTTATTCGTACACTCAGCATAAAGCCGAGAAAGGATGAACAAGAGCACCAAGCTCAGCCTGCAGAAGTAACAGATATTCGGACTCCTGTTATTGTCTAGATGTAAAAAACCGGTCAGCCGGTTCTTAGAGACATATACTGTCTCCAAGGGTCGACTGACCGGAATCACTCTTCGACGACTTAATAAGTCAGCGGAGAGTTGTTGCAGATGACGAGACTGCTTCCCCCTACCTTTTAGTGCGATAATGGGCGTACCACCCTTTTTGTGTTTGTGTATGTAAGCTAAACAAAGTTTATCTTTCTATACTAACCCGAAAACCTCGGGTATCGAGTCTCCAGTTTAGTGCCTTGGAGTAGGCGATGTTTGTGTTTGTAGATAACGTTAGTCAAACGTATGAGGCAGGGAGGAAAGAGAAGTGACTAAATCCCCACCCGTTCTATATGTGGTTTGTAAACCATTCGACATATAGAAAGGATGGGGTCCTGAACATCGTTCAGGGTAGGACCATAACTCCATGTGAATACGTAGCTAAAAGCCCAGCAGACCATAGTACTTATGGCGTCACTTCTCTTTTCTCCCTATCTGTTCTACGGGAGAGAATGTAAAAGAACAAATCTTAATATTATACCACACTTATAGCACTTAGCGCAAGGGTCAGTAGCCTGTGCTAAGATACGTGTATGCATGGAAAGTTAGTCCTCATCATTGGTCCAAGCGGAGTAGGTAAAAGTGTCATTCTAAGCACATTGAAGGACAAATGCCCAGATCTACATTTTCCACGATCTGCCACCACAAGAGACAGAAGAGATGGAGAAGGGGATGACCTCTACCACTTTGTCTCAGACGACGAGTTCGACCAGCTTATTAAAGAGAATAACGTCCTAGAGTATGCTGTTGTTCACGGAGGAGCTCGGTATGGCACACTTGTCGATGAGATCATTCCGTACATCCAGAAGGGGATTACGGTGATCCGTGAGGTAGATGTACAGGGGTTCGATAGCATCACGGCACATACGTACTTTCGAGGAGATACTCCAGAGTACATGTTAGATTCGATATTCATTCTTCCAGAAAGCAAAGAACAACTTATTAAGCATATTACGGAACGAGCACCTATAGATAAGGAAGAGCTAGAGCATCGCATTGCTAGCATGGAACATGAGTTGCACTATGCACAAAAATGTAACCACCAGATCATCAATGCAGAAGGAAAGCTTGAGGAAACGATTGCAGAAGTGAAGAGGACAATACTAGAATAGTGCTATGGCTCGCCAAAAAATCGCATTACTCTACGTTGGTGGATCGATTGGTATGAAGGTAAATCAGAAGTCAGGAAGTATAGAACCTCTCGAATCTCTCAATGAAATACATCGCTTCTTACCAGAGTTGCAGAAAGACGTCTCGCTGGAGTTTTATTCTATTGCCAATGTTGGATCTTCGGAAGTCACACCAGACCACTGGGTAGAGATCGCACAAAAAATCCAACATGTGTACGACAAGTTTGATGGCTTTGTAGTCATCCATGGTACCAATACCATGAGCTATACAGCGGCAGCACTCAGCTTTGCATTGCAAGGTCTTAGCAAGCCGGTCATTCTCACTGGCGCTCTTATGCCGATAAATGATCTTACGGGAGATGGACGTATGAATTTGATCTTCGCAATACATGCTGCCCAGCTCGACATCGCAGAAGTATGCATTGTTCTTGGTCCCCATGTCCTTCGGGGAACAAGAGCAAAGAAGGAAGAGCACTCTTTTCTTTCGACATTCACATCTCCCAAGCATCCACCACTTGCAGACTTTAGTGCGCAGGTAGACTTGCACCCTTGGCGTACAGTGAGGCGCAAAAGGTCTCTTGTATGCAAACCTACATTTGATGCGAACGTGATCATGCTTACGACAAACCCTGGTCTAAACGATAAGTATCTAGATGCGATACTACAAGCAGAGCCTCATGGCATCGTCCTTCGTGCCTATGGTCCAGGCATGCTTCCTTCACATCTACATCCATGGCTCAAACGTGTAACCATGGCAGAGATACCCGTCGTCATCACATCACAAATGCTCCGTGGTCGTATAGACCTTCATATGTACCGTAAACAATTAGCTCTAGAGCAGATGGGTGTCATCTCCGGTAAAGATATGACGTTTGAATGTGCTATGGTCAAACTCATGTGGGCACTGACACAGTCCAAAAGCCCACGACGCATTCGTGAGATAATGGAGAAAGATCTCGTTGGAGAGTTGAGAGAGTAACATCACATCAAAAAAGAGCTACAGAAACTTTATAACTCTATGTTATTGAACTTGGTTTTCGTCCTCATCTGTGTCGTCATCGTGCTTGTCGAGTAACTTCTTTCCCACAACTGAACCTATAGCACCACCGATCACCAGACCGGTAATTATTCGCTTCATCATGCGATCACACTTATCTTCCTTCTTTTGTTGTTGAGAAAAAGGCCACATACCGAACCATTATACCAAAAATATGGCTATGGGAAGGGGGAAATTTAGCCCTAAATGGCTAAAAGGAGACCTCTGGGTACTTCGACATCTCTTTCATAACCAAGTCAGTGATCTCCTCCAGCTTCTCAGGACTTCTCGCTTCTAGACAGATAGACAGGCAAGGGCTTGTGTTACTTTGTCGGATACCCGCCCAAGCATCGTCTCCAAAATCTATCCGCCCCCCATCCATAGTTTCCACGGGGAAGTCTTTTTGAAAGTTCTTCGTCACTGCAGCGATCACCTTTTCTTTCTCACCATCGTCACAGTGTGGTCGAAGCTCTTGTGCTTGGTAGACTGTAGGAAACTCTGCGCACATTTCAGATAGTGTTCTATCGTCACTAGATACGATCTTCAGTATCCGAAGAGCTGCAACAAGTGCATCATCGTACGGGTAGTAGTCTTCGCCACAGAAGAAGTGTCCAGACTGTTCACCACCAAGGAGTGCCCCCTCGTGTGTCATCGCATGTTCGACAAATGAATGTCCTACGATGCACATCACCGGTCTGCCACCCCATTTGGTAATTTCAGATTCCAATGCGCCGGAGTTACTAACAGTAAATACGACGGGCTTTCCAGGATTTCGAGATAAGTGATCCTTGGCGAGCAGTAGTATTGCTTCATCTGCACTGCGCACATCTCCATGTTCATCGACGAGTCCTAGCCTGTCACCATCTCCGTCAAACCCTAAGCCGATATCGAGATCATTTGTCTGTACCGACTCTTGAAGATCTTTAAGTGTTGCAGCTTTGCTCGGATCTGCAGGGTGGTTTGGAAACGTGCCATCAGGTTCTATATAGAGACCAGTTACAGTACAGCCTATCTTTTCAAGCACGTCTTTGTAAACAGGGCCAGCAACACCATTGCCAGTGTCTAGCCCAATAGTGAGCCCTTCTCCAACACCTGCAAACATTGTAGTGATGTGATCGATATATGGGTGTACTGCATCATATTCTTCGACTTTTCCCTCGCCTGTTATAAAGCTTTCTGCATCTATGCGCTTACGTAGCGTCTGAATATTATCACCAGAGTGTGCTACAGCATCACGTACTTGGAGCTTGATGCCGTTATCGTCTTTGGGATTGTGACTTGCTGTGACTTGCATACCACCATCGAGTCCTTGGTCACAGATCGTGAAGTAGTTGATGGGACTTGGTGTTTGTCCTATGTGGAGCACATGACAGCCAGTGGAAACAAGTCCACGGATGACAGCATCTTCAAATTCAGGGGTATGTGTTCGAGCATCTCCTCCTACGGCAATGCGAGGATGCTCCATGTCATACATCTCCCGTACGGTAGACCCAAAAGCCTTCCCTATCAGCTCACATGCTTCATTTGTTATCTGATCACCGATGTGACCACGGATGTCGTATGCGCGAAAGATGTGGGGGTCGAGTGCTGACATAGGTTAAAAGAAGTGTGGTGTAGCATTGATGATTCTTGCGAAAAATGCAAACTGCAAACTGCAAATTACACAGATGCAGTGTGTACATGATTGTTGAATACATTATTTGTTCAACAAACTATTCCACGATACTTTTTTGTTTAATTGCATTTTCCTCAGACAACTAGGAATGAATTCCCTTGCAGGTGTAACAATTATCCTGGCACTAAGATGCCAGGCTGACTTGCTATGTACAGCACAAAAAATCATTATGGAACCTCAATATGTCTCAAGATCTTCAAATCGTCGGCATCCTAAACACCACGCCAGATTCGTACTTCGATGGGGGAGAGTTCAATGCTGTCGATGCAGCAGTAAAAAGAGCAGGGGAGATGATCGAGCAAGGTGTAGACATCATAGAGATTGGAGGCCAATCCACAGGGCCAGGATCAACCAACGTTTCTATAGAAGAAGAGATCAACCGTACGATCCCCATCATCAAGGCAATCAAAGCAGCATACCCAGATGCGTTTATCAGTATCGATACATTCCAATCTGAAGTCGCAAAGCAGGCCATAGAAGCAGGGGTGATGATGATCAATGACGTGACTGCTGGTCGTGGAGATAGCGAGGTGTTCAATGTCGTCTCTGCTGGCAATGTGCCGATTGTTCTCATGTATGCCAAAGACTCTTCTGCTCGAACGACGAAAGAAGAAATGCAGTACGACGATGTCATCGCGACTATCACAGTATTTCTTTCTGAAAGAAAAGCTGCAGCAGTTCATGCAGGTATTGCAGATAACAACATCATCCTCGACCCAGGACTTGGTCACTTTGTCTCGAGTGACCCTTGTTATAGCTTTGAGATCATCGAAAGACTACATGAATTTCAAGAGCTAGGTTGCCCGCTGTTTATAAGCCCTTCTCGCAAGTCCTTCCTTGCAGGAAAAGAAAACCTCCCTACAGCAGACAGACTCCCGGCTACCATCGCAGCATCTGTGATGGCAGTAAAAAACGGTGCAACATATATACGTACACACGATGTTGCAGAGGTGAGAAGGGGGTGTGCTATGTAAACAATACTAAGAAGATGTTATAGCTCACTGCTATAACGACCAATCCAATAAGCGTACGAATGATGAGCCCTTTTGCTTTACTGACAGCTTCTGCATCTCCTTTGTTCATGACCATATACATACCTGCTATCACGATCATTACCACAGCTGCAAGAGCCATAAATGATACTATTGTACGCAGGTACCCTAGTGTCTGACCGATAGCCGCAGTAGGAGATGCTGGCCCGCTGACACCAAATGTGTTTGCGATAAGGATCTTACTCGAGATGAGGACTAATCCAGCAATAACAGATATGACCGTGCGACGAAGTTGCTGCGTACCGGTTTCTGTACCCAGAGCAACAACAGCTCGAATTCCACTGACGATGATCATCAAGATTGCTATGGTACCAATAGGCACTTCTATGAAGTTGATAAGCCCAAGAAGCTCAGTGGCTAACAGGGCGCCTCCTGCATTCGTTGGTCCACTTACAGTTATTACTCCTCCTATTGTCGTACCTGTAAATGCTTGAAAGATGACATCTGCGATTGTCACAAGAATAAGTGAAGCAATAGCCGCAAAGAGCGTCTTACGAGCTGTTGCGAGTTGACCTTCATCTTGGGTGATGGCTAACATCAGCCCTGTGATTAAAATGATAAGTCCAGCAACTCCATACATGAGTGGACGTATCTGTGACATGTAGGAAAATGCGATCTCACCAACGTTCTCTCCACCTCCTGCAACAGTTGTCCCCAGACCGTTACTTACTTGGTTCATGATGTCTTCAGGGCTTGGTACAAATAGTGCAAGTGCTGTAACAGGGCTCAGGAGTTCTGCGATACTAGAGAAGAGTTCGTACATAGAGCTATACAAAGAGAGAGATGATTCCGTATGATGCAATAACCACTCCAAACGAGACTATAGATGCAGTGATCAGCTTCTTTGCTCTATCCTTTAGAGATTCATCTACAGATATGACAAGCATGACTCCCGCGATGATCATTCCACTTACTGCAACAGCTCCGAAGATAGTCAGCGCAAATTGTGCGATACCAAATACTTCTAGCATTATCGGAGCGATAGTTCCACTTGGTCCACCGAGCACAGTAGTACCCCCAGTAAAAGAGTCCACTATAGGGAGAACAAGCAAGCAGATGGCAGTTCCGACCATACCGTGAAAGAATCGCTTGCGCGCAGAGTCTATAGCACCTTCATCTTGCGCGATGACGAGGCGCATTCCTTGGATAGATACATTTGCAACTGTTAGTGAAGCAGTAAGTACCTGGAAGAAGAATCCTACAATAGCAACTCGATTATTAAATTCTGACTGAACGACAAGAGTAGTGCTGTTTCCTGTTGCGAAGGTGTTGGAGAATGCAAATGCACCACCAACAAGCACAGCACCAATAAGAGCATTGACGTAAGCCATCTTCACTTCTGTGAGAGTATTTTCATCACGGCTACCAAGAAGGAGCTTCACACTATAGAACACAAGCATCGCAGCGATGAGTCCGATGAAGATATTTATCAGCCCATTGCTACCAGTGACGATATTACTTATATACGCTCCTGCGTTTGATGTACCACATCCAGATAGTGTGCTGCCCAGAGGACAGTCATCAATAAGACTAAAGTTGATAGATGCACCAGCGCGTACTGAGACGGGAAGAAGTAGGCCGAGGATCACAGGTATAAGATTCTTCATAAATCATATTATTGTAGCAGAAAGTGGGCTTTGATGCTAGTTGTTGTCTGTATAAGGATGCAGAAGAAATACCACTTCTCCTTATTCTCCTTACTTCTTTTATTTCCCTTATTTCCCTTATTTCTCTAAAATAGAATTATGCAACACTTCACCGCTACAACCACAGGTCGTCCTATCTCCATAGATCAGTCTACTGAATCACAGGTATATGCACTCTTTGGCTTAGCCATGGGCATAACTGTAGCTGGTGTCTATATCGGTTCGCTCTATGCTCCTACCCTTTTGCATTCAGGGTTCCACTGGTTTTTTCTCATTGCAGAGCTTGCTCTCATACTGACTGCACGACTGTGGGTGAATAAATCACCCCTAAACTACCTTCTATTTGCTTTATTCCCGCTTTTATCGGGATTTAGCATCACACCATTGATCCTGTCAGTCATCACGGAGTACGCCAATGGTACAGCAATACTACTCAATGCTCTCTCTGCAACAGGGTTTATGGCTGCATCTGCAGCGGTATTTGCCAGAACAACGTCGTGGAACCTCGGTGTGATGGGCAGAGGGCTCTTTTTTGCTCTCATAGGGCTCATCCTTCTAGGTCTCATGCAGATGTTTATTCCAGGGCTTCGTACGACTCAATTTGAGCTTATGCTCTCTGGAGCTGGAGTGGTAATATTTGGTCTATTTACAGCGTATGATTTCCAGCGTGTAGCTCAGATGAGTCGCCAAGGAGCAAATCCTATAATGCTCGCTTTGAGTCTCTATCTCGATATATTTAACCTTTTCCTGTATATCCTTAGATTCATGCTTGCACTATCGGGGAATAGGCGCTGATCTCCGATGCCCTATAAAGAACTATAGGAACTGCATATCTTCTTGATCACTTAGTTCTTCTTTATCTTTTCATAAGCTTTTTTATTGCCTCTAAGTCAGTAGATCATTAAAGTAGTCCAGAAATGGCTAAACGACCTACACCCAAGAAACGGCGAGCAAAGAGCGACGGAAGAGCTCAATCTTCTACATATGATAAGAAGCAAGTGCGTCGTTTGGAGAACAGGCAAAACTCTCCTTATGCGAAAGTAGCAGAGGGAAAGAACAAAGGTGATAAGGCTGTAAAAGGTATCACAAGGATCAAGGCGTAAGCTTTTTCCTCTTTTAATTCTTTGATTTCATCGTTATGGCTCGTAAAAGACACCTCTCTAGGATCGCAGTTATGCAGGTGCTTTTTGAACGTGACACACGAGATATAGATCCAGAAAAAGCATTAGCGCGAGATGCTAGCGAACTTGGTCAGATAGATATGGAATTTGCATGTGCACTTCTCAAAGGAGTTCTGGAGAAAGAGCAAGATCTCAAAGACATTGTCCAGAAAGATGCTCCAGAGTGGTCACTCGATCGTATGGATCCTATTTCTCGTGCTACATTACTCATTGGAGCTTATGAGTTACTCTTTGGAGATGACGCACCACCAGCAGTGGTTATGAATGAAGCAATTGAGATAGCAAAGGAGTATGGCAGTGTAGAAAGTGGAAAGTTTGTGAACGGCGTGCTCAATGCCATAGCACATGAGTCCTAGCGAAGAGAAATAAAAGAAATAAGGGTAATAAGGGAATTTGGAACTATTGATATTGCAAAAGATTATTGAAACAATAATCAGAGAATTCTCTTATTTCTTTTATTTCTCTTATTACCCTTAATTCCCTACAATTAGTTCATGTCTCAACCAATCTCTTTTGTCGTACTTGAGAAATCTATAGGTGTCACTTTTCGTGACAAAGATCTTCTCGTTCAGGCACT
Source organism: bacterium (assembly GCA_027623015.1). GTDB lineage: Bacteria > Patescibacteriota > Gracilibacteria > Peribacterales > Peribacteraceae > JAQBVR01. The sequence continues at coordinate 16,652 of JAQBVR010000018.1, forward strand.
AACACACCGCAGTGCTGTACGTCAGGCAAGAGTTGGTGGACACAACGAGCGTCTAGAATTTCTTGGAGATGCAGTACTCGAGCTTGTAGCAACGGAATACCTATTTAAGTTTACGGAGAAATCTGAAGGTGAGCTTACTAGCTGGAGAAGTGCACTCGTAAAAGGGGAGCACCTTGCAGCCGTGGCTACAGACATAAAACTTGGAGAGTATCTTTATATGAGCAAAGGAGAAGAGGCCTCAGGTGGTCGTGACAAAGCGTCTACACTTGCAAACGGACTAGAAGCTCTCATTGGCGCGGTATACCTAGACCAAGGCTTTCAAGCCTCGCAGGTATTTTGCAACGATTATATTCTTACTCGCTTACAGAAGTTACTTGCAGAAGGAGCGCACCAAGACCACAAGAGTCTTTTCCAAGAGAAGTCTCAAGAACTAGAAGGCGTAACACCACACTACCAAGTTATCGCCGACTCTGGTCCAGATCACGAAAAATCATTTACCTGTGCGATATTCCTCGGTGAAGTAGAGGTGGCACAAGGTACAGGGAATAGTAAGCAGCGTGCAGAACAAGATGCAGCAACTGCAGGACTTAAGGCTAAGGGTTGGGCGTAATCCATTTCATTATGAAGTATGCCACTCTGAACCTAAAGATAAAGCAGTGCCGCAACGCTGCTTCTTTTGTTTCTGCTGAGCTCGACGAAGTACTGATGTTTCAGAAAAGAAGGAAGTGTTCTGTGAAATAGATTGTCACGACCACAATCATTCCACCTTTTTCCGCGAAAAAGGTGAAGCCAAAACGCCTGCCAGCCAATTCTCACTCGGGACATAGAAACTTGTATTGAGGTAGGGCGCTCTCGACGAAGATGGCAAAAGCACGAAAGCCACTTCGCACTCGAGCGCCAGATGATCCTATGATGTTATGCCCTCGCTCAGACAAGGGTGGCTGGCAAGAGGATTAGCTACTTAGGTTTAGAGTGGCGCTATTCGAGGTAAAACAGCTAATTACTGCTGAATAGCGACATTTCTTGCTTGCCAAAGCGCCTTTAGAGATGCAAAATCGATAGGAATTCCCCCCATTTCTCTATGCGAAAGACATTTCTTGTATCACTCATGGCAATTGTTCTTACTGCATGCCAGACCGGTGCTGATTCTACGAATAATTCTATAACTATCGGATACATCGGACCTTTGACTGGTGATGCATCTCCTTATGGTGTTGATACTCTGAATGGAATGCTCCTAAAAGCTTCCGAGATCAATGCAGCTGGTGGTATAAACGGCAAGCTTATCGAGATCGTAACAGAAGATGGTCGTTGTACAGGTGCAGATGCAGCATCTGCTGCACAGAAGCTTATTCACGTAGACAAGGTGATTGCTATCATCGGAGGACAGTGTAGTGGTGAGACACTTGCTGCTGCTCCTATCGCAGAAGAGGCGGGTATCATCATGATCTCCCCACTCTCCAGTAGCCCAGATGTAACAGATGCTGGTGACTTTATCTTTCGAGACTATCCAAGCGATGCCCTCAAAACTGAGGCAATGGCTGCATATTTTGCAGAGAAGGGATACAACAAGGTCGCTGTGATCACAGAGAACACGGACTTTGCTGTTGCCTTTCGTGATGCACTCAAGAAAAACCTTGGTGAAGATGCGCTCGTGTTTGATGAAGTCGTTGAGCCAAACACGAAGGATTTCCGCAGTCTTGTGACACGCTTGAATGACGTTGATTTTGATGTGTTCTTCCCGAATGGTCAGAGTGCCGCAACTATTGGAGCTATGCTTCAGCAGGTACGAGAACAGGGTTTCGAGCAGCTTGCTGTAAGTCACGATGTAGCACAAGATCAGTCTCTTCTTCAGGTCGCTCCCATCGCAAGTGAAGGACTCCAAGTTATCAATGTCCCTGCAGTGAGTGATGATTCTGAATTTGGTTCGAAGTTCCTAGAACAATATGGTGCAACACAGGCAGCTATGGCTTTTGCAGCACATGCGTACGATGCCATGGGTGTTCTCGTTGAAGCTATCGGTACTGTTGGGACAGACGGCATCGCAATTCGTGACTACCTGAATGACCTCACAGCATATGAAGGTGTAGTTGGAGCGTTTAGCTTTGATGCAAATGGAGATGTTGTTGGTATTCCATATGTACTTTGGGAAGTCCAAGATGGCGCATACGTGAATCTGCGTAATATTGATGTAAACTAGGAGCATGACTCAGCTTATAGCTAACGGACTTATCGCCGGCTCACTTGCAGCATTGATTGCAGGGGGGCTGGCGCTTGTCTATGGCGTGCTAGGCGTGTTTAACCTCGCACTTGGGCAGATGGTACTTATAGGAGGGTACAGCACATGGTGGTTTCATCAAGTAGCTGGGTGGGCGCTGTTCCCTAGTATAGTTATGGGTATCTCTATTGGTGCGTTGCTTTCATGGTTCACCTTTGAGGTCTTCATTCGACCGTTCTATAAGCTACATAGGTTCCTTCCTCTTGTGACGACGATTGCTTTAAGCTTGATCCTTGATGGTATGATCCTCCTCCTCTTTGAGCAGCGTCCACGGAGTATCCTTAGTGGTGCAAAGGAAACGATGCACATCGCAGGAGCATACGTCAGTAAAGAGCAGATCATCATGATTGTACTAACTATGGGTATACTTTTCATCTTTGCATACGTACTGCACTCCACGTCATTTGGGCGCAAGATACAAGCAGTCGTGCAACATGATCATGCGGCCATGAGCCTGGGCATTCGCGCTCCTGCCCTCCATCGTTTTGTCTTCATCCTTTCGGGCGTCTTAGCTTCTTGCGGAGGTATCTACATGGGTATCGATACAAACCTCTCTCCCACCATTGCATTTTCGATTACCATCAAAGCGTATGCAGCCATCATCGCAGGAGGAAAAGGAAACTTCTGGGGTGCAGTCTTCTGTGCGTATCTTATCGCATTTTCAGAACAGTTCGTCGTCGGTATCCATTGGTTTGGTGCGTTCTATGTTCCACCAGGGTATCAGAACACCGTAGCGTTGGCGTTCATCATCATCTTGTTACTCGTGAAACCTTCCGGACTATTTTCTTCTGCTTCACGTTCTGCATAACTCTATGGGATTTTATCTATTGCACATCATTTCGCTGATAGCCATGAACCTTTTTACGGTTATGTCGTACAATCTTGTATTTGGAAAAGGGAAGATCTTGCACTTTGGTCAGTTGGCTTTTTCTATCATAGGTATATACGCATTTTGCGTTCCTCTTGTGCGTTACCAGTGGCCCTTGTGGTCAGCTTTGTTACTAGGGTGTTTGGGCGTGCTTCTTGTGGCTGCATTCTTTACATGGTTATCTTTGCACCTAGAGGCAGATGGCTTTGGTGTTATGTCTATCGCAGTACATCTCATGTTTCTTTCTGTAGTACTCAACTGGCAAGGGGTCACAAGAGGTGCTTTGGGAATACCAGGGATACCACGTTTACCCTATATGGCATCTCTTGAGAGCTTTACATTGGTAGTGGTTTTATTCAGTGCACTTTGGATGATCTTTCTATGGTATGTAGGAAAAGGGGCATTTGGTCGGATGCTTTCTGCCCTTTCCGAAGGGCAATGGCCTGCAGCATCACTTGGCATCTCTCGTTCAATGGTACATTTTGTGGCATTTACTATCTCGGGGTTTGGTGCATTACTTTCGAATCTAACATGGCATTCATACTTACGACTCCTTAGTCCTAGTGATTTACAATTCCCTGCGATGATCTTCTATGTGATGATCGTGGTTGCTGGAGGAGCAGGGTCTTTCCGCGGATGCTTTATAGCAACGGTTATTCTTGTAACGTTAAAAGAGGGATTACGCTTCCTTAATCTTGCGCCAAACCTTGTTGGCCCACTTCAGCTTATCCTCTTTGGTGTTATTCTCTTTACTGCAGTTTGGGTACGGCGTGAGACGGTGTTTCCTAAACAAAGAGTGGTATAGAGAGTCGCCCTTCGTCAGGCTCAGGATGACATCGGAAAAATGCTTTGCATTTTTGAACTAGAAGTCCCTAATACAGTGATCGTAGATCACAATCGATGTCATGGTGAGCTTGACGAATCCACGACATCGCAGATTACTTCTACCACACATACATCCTCAACTTCCGTGTCCCTGTAATCCACGGAACATCTTTTTCTTCAGCTGCTTTTTTACTTGGAAATGCGAAGGCGTACGACAGAACTTTGGTACCAGGCCTGAGCTCAGTATCGAATTTCTTCTGTATGTCATCCATGATTCCAGGGATCAGATACAGGAAGATACAATCTGCTTTGGAGACATCTTGCTTACGAGCATCGCATAGTAACAGTGTTACATCTTGTTTCGAGAGCCAGATACGCAACTTACCAAAAAGCCATACCGTGGGGATCAGTTCCGATCCGATTGCTGTGATCTTGGGGTACCGCTTCTTTGCAATTATAAGTGCTCTTCCATCTCCTGCTCCAAGGTCGAGGAATGTTTCATTGCCTTTGAGCTTTGCCATAGTCAGTGCAGTCTCGATGATATGATTTGGTGTGGGGACAACAGGAACAGGTACCCAAATATGCGCTACCGTTGTGACGACGATAACAAGAATGAACACGATCATGCATATGAGAAACAGGTCCACTAGAAGCATGTGCCTAGAGTACTGGTTTTGTTACCACGTTACCAAGTTTCTAGGCTGCGATTCTTCCTTTTTCCTCAATTGGAGCCTCTTGTGGAGGTTCAGACTGAGTTGCATCTGTAGGATTATGTAAACAAAGCTGCATAACTGCTTCATATGCTGCTCTTGCTATAGCATCAACTTGACTATCATGCTCGTTTAGATCTAGTGAATTCAGTAGCCCGTTAATTATATCGCTTTTTGCATTGTCATTAAAATGTTTAGCAACAACGAGTGAAGCTTCTAGTCTTTTTAAAGAGTCCAAATTAGTAAGATCAACAAATGCATCTGCAACTTTAGTTGGGACATGCGATACATCTACTCCTTGCTCTCCGGATTCCTCTTCGCCTGTGAAAAGTCTTAGTAAACCCATAAGTGCGTATATTTTATGCATATCTGCTGTATTGTCAACTATTTCGCACACATTGTTGGTGTCAAAATAGGTTGTTATTCTTGACAATCTGCATTGGAATGGTACATTGGCGCCGACAGATCCTTCGAAATGAAATTTCTTCTAATGGAAAAAACTGGAGAAGGAACCTGTACATTTATTTTCTTTCTCATTTATTCCATGGCAGATCAGGATATAACATGCCGAGACTGTGGTAACTCATTCTCCTTCTCAGAAGGTGAACAGGAGTTCTACGCAACAAAGGAGCTAAGTCCTCCTCAGCGTTGCAAGGATTGCCGTTCTAGCCGTAAGGCAGAGCGCTTCTCTAGTCGAGAAATGCACGCAGCAGTTTGCGCCAAGTGTGGTGCTGATTGCGAAGTACCATTTAAGCCACGTCCAGTGGAGGAAGGCGGCAAGCCTGTCCTTTGCAAGGAGTGCTTTATGGCAGATCGCGCTTAATTCTATTAACGCATTCTACAAAAGACATCCCGTAAGGGGTGTCTTTTTATTACTTCTATTTGGCCTCTTTTATATAGTTTTCATTAGGTTATTCTAAATAATAGCGTAAACTAAAACTATATGAATACTGAAGAATCAACATCTGTCCAGCCGTCAGGATTTGAAGATCTAGGCGTTAGTCCTGCCCTATTGAAGATATTGACTGTTCGAGGGATCACGAAACCTACTCCTATTCAGCATCAGGCAATTCCCTTAGCAAATAAGGGAAAAGACCTTATTGGCATCGCACAGACAGGTACAGGAAAGACGTTTGCCTTCGGACTCCCGATGCTCCAGCAGCTTGCTGCGGGCAAGAAAAGAGGGCTCATCATCTTGCCTACACGCGAGCTTGCATACCAAGTTGAAGAGGCACTACTGCCATACGCTACAGTTCTTGGTATAAAGACGGCGGTATTTGTCGGAGGAGTGCCAAAGGGTTTACAACTTCGTATGATCCGCAATAATCCTCGTATCTTGATAGCTACCCCCGGACGCCTTAATGATCACTTGGAATCCAAGTCTGTATCTCTTAAAGAAGTGGAGGTGCTTGTTCTCGACGAAGCAGATCGCATGCTTGATATGGGATTCAAGCCTCAGATTAATAGAATCTTGGCTCATGTTCCTCGTAAACGTCAGACGATGCTTTTTTCTGCAACTATGGCACAGGACATCATCAAGCTTGCAACTGCAGAGATGGATATGCCGCTTCGTATTGAAGTTGCTCGTGCAGGAACAACTGCAGCGAAAGTAGAACAAGAGCTCATCATTGTACGGCAGCAAGACAAGTCGGCACTACTGGAGACTCTTATCAAAGAACAGGAAGGCCAGATCCTTGTTTTTACTCGTACGAAGCATGGTGCAAAGAAGGTAACACACACACTGAATTTAGCTCGGATTCGTGCTGCAGAGATCCACGGAAATCGTTCTCTCCCACAGCGTCGTGCTGCACTCGAAGGGTTTAAAAGAGGTACATATCGTGTGCTTGTCGCTACAGATATTGCTTCTCGTGGTATCGATGTGACGGGTATCGCCTTGGTGATCAACCATGATCTTCCAGATGATCCTTCTGACTACGTGCACCGCATAGGGCGAACAGGTCGTGCAGAAAAAGAGGGAAAGGCAATCTCTCTTGCAACTCCTACACAAGCGGGAAGCATTCGAGATATAGAAAGGCTGATCTCGACATCTCTTCAACGTCGTGAGCACAAGTCTCTTCCAAGTATCTCTATGGAAAGAACGGGTGGTGGCAGCAGTTTTCAGCGTCGTCGTACAGGAGGTGGCGGAGGTCGAAAGCCAAGTAATGGTCGAGGTCCTAGGGCATCAAGTGCACCAAGCGGTGGCGGTGGCGCTCGTCGATTTTCAAAGCCTGGACGTGGTAGCAGTGCCCCTCGTGGTAGCAGTGGAGGTGGAGGAGGAAGGAGAAAACGCTAATTATTCTAGGAATATGTTGAAGTGATCGCCTTTTTTGCTTTGCAGTAGACTGTGAGGCCCATATACTGCGTCGGTAGTTCTGGCCCCATCGTACTTCGTCGAGCTCAGTACGATGTCCCTGAATACAGGCTATTGTAGTCTCTGATCATTATTATCCAACGGCCCCATCGTCTAGTGGTTAGGACGCCAGGTTTTCATCCTGGTAACAGGGGTTCAATTCCCCTTGGGGCTACCATTGATCTGTACCCCAAAAAGTGGACACGGAAATAGATCACCAACCATTGTTTCTTTTGTTACTTTTATCCCTTAACAAAAGAAATGTATGAGAACCATATATTCAAGCGAACAAATAGCACAGTTACAGAAGAATCCATGCGTGTGGCACGTGAGCGAACGGACGATCAGCTACACCTATGAATTCAAAAAACATTCCTTGGATTTGTACGCGCAAGGAATCAAGCCGGATGATATCTGGAAGCAATCCGGTTTTGACATTCATACTTGGAAGAAAGACTACTGCAGGTACACACTCAAAGACTGGAGGAAATTAGTGCAACAGGGAGGACTAGAAAGCCTTACAAGACCATCAGGAGTTCAAGCTGATGGTGGATATCGAAAAGCCAAATCGCCGGAAGAAGATCGCGTACGGCGTCTTGAGCTTCAAGTTCAATACCTTGAAAAGGAGAACGCTTTTTTAGCACAACTCCGGGCCAAAAGAGCGGAGTCAAACTCAGGCCGATCGAAAAATACCGACTCATCACACAGCTGAACGCCGACGTGCATATCCTTTGCGATCTGGCGGATGTATCGAGAAGTGGCTATTACAAATGGCTGGCACAGGCAAACGAACCGGACAAAGACTATCCTGACTTCCTGAGAATCAAGGAAGTGTTTGACAAGAGCAAAGGTAAATTTGGCTGGAGAAGCCTCAAAATGAGGCTTCCAGACATGAATCACAAGAAGATACAGCGCATTATGAGGAAATATGGGTTGGTATCCAAGGTAAGAAGAAGAAATCCCTACAGAGCAATGCACAAGAAAACCATGGAGCACCGGATATTTCCTAACAAGTTAAAGCGGGCATTCCATCAGAGAGTACCTTTTCGTTTCTTTTGCACTGATATCACGTACATACCTTTTCTACAGGGATTTGTATATTTGTCGGTTGTGAAAGACGTGGCAAGTGGAGAAGTGATGGCATGGAAAGTTTCTGTACACATTGACATGGCATTGGTGCTGGCAACAATCAAGGATATACCATCAGATCGATGTAAGAATGCTCTCATTCATTCGGATCAGGGATTTCATTACACCAACCCGTCATACATTACGATTGTAAAAAATATGAGTATGGATCAATCCATGTCCGGCAAGGGTAACTGTATCGACAATGCTCCTATTGAATCCTTCTTTGGACATATGAAAGATGAGCTTGATTATCCTACTTGCCGGTCATTCCAAGAGCTTCATTTGAGAGTCAGAGAATATATGCAATACTACAACTACGAAAGGAAACAGTGGACCCGAAACAAGATGACTCCTGTTGTATACAGGGATTATCTTTTGACCCACATCGAGGGTTAGGGGGTTCTACTGTGTCTACCAAACGGGGTACACTTCACCATTGTGGAATCCCACAATTGATCTGTTTTTCTCGGCATG
>JAQBVR010000044.1 GCA_027623015.1 bacterium
CTCCTAAAGTAAAGAAGGCAGCAAAGAAGACAGCAAAGAAGAAGTAGTTATACCTCTTACTAACTGTATAACGCCCCCGCAAGGGGCGTTTTCTTATAGTCTAGTATGATACTATGAGCCAATGAGGATCTCACATATATATCTATATTCGTTGTTATTGCTAACAGCATGTCTTCCGACTATAGATTCAAAGATCTCTTCATTTGAAGAGTGTGCAGACGCAGGGTTTTCCATCATGGAGAGTTACCCAGAGCAGTGTAGCGACGGAGTACATAGCTTCACACGAGATATAGGCAATGCAGATGAGAAGTCAGACCTCATTCGCCTAGACTCACCGAGACCAGGAGAGACTGTCTCGTTTCCTCTGGAATTACATGGTGAAGCACGCGGGTACTGGTACTTCGAGGCAACTTTTCCAATAGTCCTTACAGATGAAACAGGAAAAGAGCTTGTAGCAACCTATGCCACAGCACAAGGAGAGTGGATGACAGAGGACTTCGTACCATTCACAGCGACAGTCGAGGCTTCTCCTTCTGGAAAGAAGGGGGAACTACTCCTCAAGCATTCCAATGCATCTGGTTTACCAGAGAGAGATGATGAACTTAGAGTGCCTTTGAAGTTTGAGTAAGAGCCTATGCTACAGTTCTATAGCCACTTCTTCCACTTCATGACGCCAAGCATTGTCAGCGTTAGCGTTAGCATTACCCCCCATACAGCAGGGTATCCCCATGCCCATTCAAGTTCTGGCATATACCGAAAATTCATACCATAAATGCCAGCAATAAATGTAAGTGGTATGAAAATGGTGCCAACAATCGTGAGTACTTTCATCACACTATTCATACGATGACTCATAAGAGAGAGGTAGTTATCGAGCATATTACTAAGGATGTCTCGGTAGGTATCCACAGCATCTATAACCTGAATGGTATGGTCGTAGAGGTCACGGAAATACATTGCAGTATTCTCTTGGATTGCATCACACTCACCATGCTGTAACTGATTGGCTACATCTCTCAGGGGGTGAACAGCCTTACGCAGGAAGAGCATTTGTTGACGTAGAGAGTATATTTTCTGAATGACAGCATCGCTGGGCTTATCGATCAATTGTTTTTCAACTTCCTCAATACGATCTCCAATGTGCTCGAGTCCAGAGAAGTATCCATCGATGATAGAATCCATAATGCGATACATGAGATAGTCTGCACCAAGTTGCCGGATTTTCCCTTGCCCTTTCCGTAGTCGTTCTCGCATAGGGTCAAAGACATCTTGAGGTTGCTCATGGAATGAGATGACAAGATGATCTTTCAAAACGAGGCTGACTTGTTCTAAGGAAAACTGCATATCGCCTGTGACATGGAGCATCTTCAACACAATAAATATACAGTCATCATATTCCTCTATTTTTGGTCGTTGACCTGTGTTGAGGATATCTTCAAGGAGGAGAGTGTGCAGAGCGAAGCGCGTACCAATCTCTTCTATCAATGCTATGTCGTGCAGTCCGTCGAGGTTGAGCCAGAGCACAGTGTTTGGCTTTTCTTGCAGATCTTTTGTTTTGGTGATCTGCTTTTCCTCACAGTCATTCTTGCCATACCGAAAGATACCCAAATGTGTCTTCTTAACTTTCTGCAGACCTACGTGTGTGAGAGTTCCTGGGGCGGCCCCTTTTTTAGAGATCGTTTTGAGAAAGCTTGGAATCTGTACGATATGTTTCATATATCGTAGTGTAGTATACATCTATAGATATTGCACTGTGGATCATCGTAATTGGGTTAGTCGTTTCACTTTGTTTTTCTGGGATTCTCATACACGTCTATCTCAAAGTAACAAAGAAGCGCAGAGAATTTATTGCAGCACTTGGGGGGAGTGGAAGGGCAGTACCAAATGGTAAAAATACCCTGATGGTTACGTATATTGCGTCTACCATTCTATGGACTGTCGGTTTGGTATTGTATGTAGTTTTCCTTTCACGCTAATGGATCCTGAACGTCTTATTGTCTGTGCCTCTACACATTGGATGAAGTATGTCATCAATGCGCTGAAAAATCATTTCTTGGTGTTTCTTGGTATTGTTCTATTATTTGCTGCAAATCTAGCAGTACAGCAGTCTGTAGCGATTATTACCTGTGTGTCTGGTGCCCTACTTGCTCTCTACGCACATCACAACTTCTTTCATAAACTCTTGAGCGAATCTATGTTTGATATTTTTATCACTACTGAGCGAATTATCTACTTTGACGATAGTCTTATCATCAGCAATAACGAACATGAGATTCCCTCACATCGCATCGCTGGTATAGAGGTAAGCCAAGAAGGTGTCATACAAAATATGTTGAATTATGGAACTCTCTGGATAGATACTGGTGGTAGTACAGCAGATTTTAAACGGTCTATTCCCTACGTATCAAATCCAGAGGAACTCAGTGAAAAAATTGCACAACTCGTGCATAATGAGTGAAGAAGCCCAACGCTATGAGATATAACCGCATCATTATCGGCGCTGTGCTAACACTCCTATTGCCAGTCTATGTTTCTGCACAGGGTGTAGAAACGACAAAGATAGACGATACCCAACTCATAAAACTCTACAGTGTTCTCTTACAAACGCCAGAGGATGCATTTTTGCAGAAGCGAATCAGCGATGAGCGTGAACAAATTCGCAATATAATAGAAGAAGAGCTCAATGCTATCGTTACAGTTCCTGCCGATGAAGAGCAGATCGACAGTAGTGGTGAACTCTCAAAGGCATTGGATCGTCAAATTATCATCATTCGCTCTCTGGAAGAGCGTTTGCGAGAACGGAAGATTGACTTAGACCTTCTCACTGCAGAAGAGCAGAAATTTTACCTGCAACCAATAATAGTATCATCTACAGGCACAATAGCAGACTTTCGTACAACGAAGTCACATCAGGGATTACTTACAAAAAAGGCAATACTTGAAGAGCGCATTATCCTACTAGAGAGTCTCATCCCACATCAGAAAGAACGACTCGACAGACTGGTGACAAATCAGCGCAGACTGCAGTTTGGTATTCTGATCGATATTGGTACGTATGCAGTGATTATCTTTTTGATCTGGCTCATCGAAAAGCTAGTGCGTCGTGTATTCCTTACGAGGATCACAAAAACTGCTCTACGATATTCTACTATTAAGTATTTTTCTGGTGGAATCTATACGCTAACCATCTTATGGATCTTTGGAGTTATCTACGCGAAAAATCCTGGTATTCTTGCATCATTTGCTATTGTAGGTGCAGGTATAGCGATTGCTATGCAGGATGTCATTAAAGACATCGTTGGTTGGGTGGTTATCCATCAGAGCCATCTCTATTCGCAAGGGGATCGAGTCGGTATTGGACACAAGACGGGAGAAGTTGTCGACATTGGTCTACTGCACACCAAGGTATTAGAGATTGGAATTCCCCCAGATGGTGTTCTTGAGCAAACGGGCAAAATTCTCTCTATTCCTAATTCTTTGGTACTGACAGAGTCGATAAATAACTACAATACAACATCGGATTTTGTAAAAGCAGAGATGAAGTTTGCTATTACATTTGAGAGTGACTGGCGTAAGGCAGAAGAGATACTTCTTAGCGTTCTACAAGAAGAGACAGAACAATACGCAAAGAGAGACCAGCTTCAGCACTCTATGCGTACGCGTACGATGTTTGTTCCTTATGAACCGGGTAAAGCGATCGTCTTCAAAGATATCGCAGATGATGGTGTACAGTTTCATCTAAGATTTACTGTTCCTGTAGGGAAGCGTCGTTCAATCGTGTCAATCATAACAGACCAGATCATGGAGAGATTTAACAATGAGCCCGATATAGAATTGGCATACAAGACCACGAGGTACTATAAGAGGGGAGAGTAACAATCCAATCATGTCTACAAAAGAAAATCTCCTTTGGCGTTATGCAGTGAAGTCGTTTGATCCAACAAAAAAAATTTCCGACAGTGACTTTCAGTATCTTCTCGATGTCCTTCG
>JAQBVR010000019.1 GCA_027623015.1 bacterium
TATCTTATATACATATGAATCTTTCAGAAGGTGTCAGTACTGTCCTAGAGCCCGCCAAGAAATTGCTGTGGGAAGCAGGATTTAGTTGTAATGTACTCTTAGGAATGAAAATGGATCAGGTTGAACGTTTGCAATGTGTTGTCGATTGTAGAGGTCTTCGAGGTCAAGAAGCAGCCAATGAGCGTGCAGCTCAAGCAAAAAATACTATTGCAGGATTATGCTCTGAACATGGAATTAAACTCAATGTCCTTTCAACTGGAAATACGTTCTAGTACCAAGGTGGCAAAAAAGAAGTGAAGAGGCCCTAAATTCATGAATCGTTTTCTCCTATGCCACCCTCCGCCCATGCATAGGCTTACTCATACGATGACCTTTAGCAATTGGTTCATACATAAGATCTTGCAAGTCCCTTTGCCCTTCATCCAACGCCCTCTGAAGCTCTCGATCAGATGGCTGGAGACGAAAGGCATTTTCGATTTCTTTAGCCTCATCACCTATAGCTTCTTGAATTTGACGATGCATTACTACATCCCAGTTTAGATAATCTGACTGTACATACCTGATCCAACCTTCCACTTTCTCTTGTCCCTGACCAGCTAGTGCAGAAGCATCATGTAGCTCTTGCAGGCATTCTATGAGGAATGTACGTGCATGCTGCTCAATACCTTTAGGTACCCCATCGTAGATATACCTTTCTGGAGATTTCTGAACCTCCCGCTGTCCGTGATCAAAGTACCGTATTGTGTGTGTCATAGTAAGTACTATCATACAACATTTACTAAACATTGTAAATAGTCTAAATGGTTTCACCTAAGACCAGTCGCCCCTCTGTTCTCTGCTTTCTGGAATGCTTCAATAGATTCTGCGTGCTTGCCTATTTTCTCATATAGAATTCCCAAATTTATGTATGGGACTGGGCTGTGAGGGTCGAGGATAGAGGTAAGCTCCATAGCGTCTATGGCCTTCTGATACTGTCCCAACTTCGCATAAGCACCTCCTATTTGTAGCTGCACTGGGGCATTGAGCGGATTGAGCTCCATAGCTTTCTTATACGAAGCAATTGCCTCTATATATACACCTGCAGAGAAGTACGCCTGGCCAAGGTTGGCATAGGCTTTTCCTGTTGGGCGGATCTCTATCGATTGTACGTAGTGGTCAGCAGCTTGCTTGATGAGACCCTCATCGTAGTACAGTGCACCCAGAGTATTGTGTGCTACCTGTGCATTTGGATAGTACCGTAGTGCGTGTTTGTAGAGCTTCTTGTCCGTACGCCAGATTCCTGCTTGCTGCACAGTCAGAAAGCAATATACAAGAGCGAGAGCGAGTCCTGCTTTCCAGTGCTTCATGTATGTTGTGACTATAAAGATGATCCCGATAAGTGGTAGATAGCTGTAACGGTCTGATGTGATGTAGATGTCTCCAAAGTTCTCTCCTTTTTGGAAGTTCAATAGTGTCGGAGCGAGAAGAAGTAGGAACCAGCACATACCAAAGACGATGTCTTGGTTTGCATTACGCCTGATAAGCATTGCCATGAGTAGTGCAGCAACGACGATGAGTGAAACAAGAAATACTGGTGTCATCATCGTAATAGCTTCTGTGTACGGGTAGAACAACGAAAGCTTTGTCGGCCAGACAACATGTTGCAGAGTCAGTGTGATGTTGCGCATCGACAACAGTACTTTATCCAGTAGTGTTTGGTGCGCTAAGATCTGCATCTTTCCGAGTAGGCCTATAGCACCGATGACAATACTCACACAGAAGAAGGGGAGTATCGTTTGGACACGCATAGCCCTGCCATCTCTTGTATCTAGAAGGAGTAGCAACAGAGGTAGTACGATGACCACAGGCTTACTGAGTGCACCGAGAATGAACAACATCAAGCTGATGTAATACCATTTCTTCGTGTGCTTCATGTAGCTCAGCATCGAAAGTAAAAAGAAGCACGCACTAAGCACGTCCTTCCTCGCACTTGCCCACAGTACCGCTTCGCTTTGCAGTGGATGGACGAGGAACAAGAGTCCGCCGATGGTCGCACCGATCTGATTCTTCGTAAGTTTTTTAAGAAGCAGAACAACAAGCAGTGCATTGACGATATGTAGCAGTAAATTTTGTAAGTGGAAGCTAAATGGATCGAGACCGTTTATGATGTAGTCGAGTTGGTAACTAAGGAAAGTAACGGGGATGTAGAGCTCAGGGTCGAACGTAGAGAAGAAGTGTTTGACTGACCTAATAGAGATGTTTGCTATCGCAGGATTATCTACGATAAGCATCGGGTCATCGAGTGCGATGAACGGGTTGTGCAGGCTTGATGCGTAGAGAGCGAAGCCAATGACAAAGAATGCTAGTGGGGTTAGCCAACGCTTATGGAGGATGTTCACACGATTAGTGTACGTTATATCTACTCTATATTATACATATTTAAGAAAGCCAATTTCTTGTAGCTTCTAAAATCTTTTCTATGTATTCAGTTTGTATTGGAGGAAATCCCAGATTCCTTACCATTGGTTTTATGGGATTACACACATTGACAGTAATACTGTCTTCCATAGGAGTAAGTGTATGCCATACATTTAAAGGAATTTCATGACGCATATTCTGCGTAAGTTAGTCAAGTACCCCTTTCTCCGTCTTTGTATCCTCACGAAATCGTAGATTATCTAGATCAAATGGATCATCTACAGTCTCTATCGGAGAAGCATATCCCTCTGGTAGTTTTGGAAGGGTATTGAGAAATTCTATTCTGGCTTGAATAGCATCAGATGCTTTATCGACAGAGCTATCTGCCGTAGGCTGGTCATAGTAACTTGCCTCTGGACTTGAATCAGATGTACTTTTTATAAATAAGATAGCATTAAACATCATTTGCAATAAATAGGCAAATATTAGTTCTACTATGAAGACGTACCTAAAGACTAGCCTTCCTCCCACTCCACTCCGTCGCCTTCTCATATGCATCTCCAGCACGCAAAATTGCCTCTTCGCCCCACTGTGGCCCCATCATCTGTAGCCCCAGTGGAAGGTTGTCTTTTGTACATCCACACGGAACAGAGAGTGCCGGTATTCCTGCCATCACTTGAGAGTCTAAGAAGATGTCTTCAAGGTACATAGCGACGGGGTCTCCTTCGTAAGCACCAATAGTAAATGCAGGTCCCGGTGTTACGGGAGAGATGATGATATCAACGTTTGCGAATGCATCGTCGAAGTCTTTCTTGATGAGCGTGCGAACTTTTTGCGCTTGTCTGTAGTATGCATCGAAGTATCCAGCAGATAGTGCATATGTTCCGATCATAATACGACGCTTTACCTCGTCTCCAAATCCGTCTGTGCGCACCTGATGGTAATAATCTACCAAGTCTTTTGCACCGTTTACAGTATGTCCGAAGCGGATGCCATCGTACCGAGCCATGTTCGAGCTCACTTCACATGGGCAGAGCACGTAGTAACACGGTGTTGCGTACTTCGTATGCGGGAGAGAGATCTCCTTCACTATTGCACCTTGCTCTTCAAGTACTTTTACAGCGTCACGGACAGACTGCTCTACTTCTGCGTCCATACCGTCGATGAAGTACTCTTTTGGTAATCCGATCTTCATGCCTTTTATATCTCCAGTGAGAGCCTTACTGTACTGAGGCACATCATTCTTACTCGTTGTCCCATCCATAGGGTCATGTCCCGAGATTGTTTCCATCACGATAGCGAGGTCTTCGACAGACTTACACAGTGGGCCAATAGTATCGAGGCTACTTGCCATACTCATCACACCATAGCGACTGGTACGTCCGTACGTTGGACGCAGTCCTGTGCAGTTACAAAACGCTGCAGGCTGACGGATGGAACCACCAGTATCTGTTCCGAGTGCAAACAGACATTCATCCGCTGCAACTCCTGCTGCACTTCCACCAGAGCTCCCACCTGCAACACGCGTCGTATCCCATGGGTTTTTCGTTACACCGTAGCACGATGTCTCTGTACTCCCGCCCATCGTAAATTCATCGGTGTTGGACTTGCCAATAGAGATGGCACCAGCGGCACTTAACCTTTCGTTTGTCGTGGAACTAAATGGCGGAATGTATACCTTGTCGCGTAGTACATTTGAACACGCAGTAGTCGGTACACCTTTCTCATTGTAGTTATCTTTTGTCAGATATGGGATGCCCGTAAGAGGGGAATTGAACTCCCCGCCTTGGTCTATATTTTTGGCTTGCTCTAGGGCTGAATCAAAACTTTTGTGGATCACAGCATTCAGCACTCCATCCACATTTTCTATACGATCGATACACGACTGCACGAGTTCAGTTGCACTGATCTCTTTCGCTTTCAACGCTGTGTGTGCCTTTGCTATTGTCATGGTATTCATGTCCATGGAGAGGGGGTAGTATTCTCTATAATTTGTCATTTGCAGTTTGCAGTTTGCAATTTTTAACTCCCATGTGCACTAGGTGTTTGAATTTGATTCTCAACAATTGGTAATGGACTACATGCAAGAAGTTCTTCTCGTGTCGCTCCACCATCTTTCACTTCATCTTCTCGGAACGCATTGTGCAGACCGGTCACCTGTTCTGTTGGTTCGACTCCCTTCGTATCTACTTCCTGTAACTGGTCGATGTACGCAAGGATAGACGTGAGTTCTTTTCCAAATTTGCTCACTTGTTCTTCACGCAGGTTGATGCGTGCAAGCTTTGCGATGTGCCGTACTTCGTTGTCGGAGAGTTGAGCCACAGAGGTAGTGTAGGGAATTTCTCATCACTTGATAAAAGAAATAAGAGAAATAAAAGAAATAGGGGGAATAAGGGAATGTGCCAGTACTAGTTATCCGAAGGGTATTGGAATCAAATACAGGAAATTCTTTTATGTCTCTTATTTCCCTTATTCCTCTTATTTCCCATACAATACGAGCAATGAAACTCCACCGTCTCCGAGGTCGCAAAGTATGCGATTTCGTCCAACGCAAAGGCAGAGTGTACAAAAGTACGAACTTCACGGTGCGTGTTCTGCTTGGGGCACCAAAATCTCAGAAGAATACTGAGGGCGTCTTTTTGGGTACGTTTGCCTCAACCAAGCTCCACAAATCTGCAGTAAAGCGCAATCGAATGCGTAGGCGTTGTCGTGAGGCACTGCGTATAGCTATCCAAGAAACCGATAAATTACCAACGGTACAGTTGTTACTCTCGCCACGGTCCTCTAGTCTGACCTGTGACTACGCAGACATCCAAAAAGATGTTGCTGCATTTCTTTCTACTCTTCATACCTATGGGTGACAAAGCATTCAACTTCGCACGATTCTTTCTTATCTTTGCACTGGTCTATTTTCTCACGGAATACGCCATGGGTATGTGGGGTATTGGTAAGCAGAAGATCGAAAACAACACCGCAACCGATGTGCGCATTACGATGATGGATAAGACAGTAAAGGGAGGCCATCATCCTATCGCTACGATCATCAATGGAACCAATGAGGATATTGTTCTCGAAGACACATGTCCCATGCCTCCACTGCAAGTATTCTTCAGTACACCAGAAACAGGTTGGTCGCTTCTCGAAACAGAAGAGACTGCCATAGCATGTACACCACTCACACTTCTCCCTGCAGGGAGTAAGACAAAAGTTGACCTCGGGCCTTGGAAGTACTCGATGTTCTCTGAATATGGCGACTACGAACTGCGATTCAATGTCCCTACGCCCGACGCCCTACTCCCTACCCCCGAACCCCTAACAGTAGCAGTAGAGATGTACCCAGCTGGTTCACTAACCAAGATATTCCGTGCGTTTATCACGAAGCCGTTTCTTGCTTTTCTGATCTTTGTCGCAAGTCTCTTTCCAGATCATAACCTTGGTATTGCCATCGTCCTCCTTACATTGGTTGTAAAACTTGCACTATTCTTCCCCACACAACACGCACTAGAGGGTCAGAAGAAACTCCAGAAGCTACAACCCAAGCTCGATGAACTTCGCAAGAAGCATAAGGACAACCCTGAGCGTATGAATAAAGAGATCATGAAGCTTTGGCAGGACAACAACGTAAATCCAATGCAATCATGCCTACCGATGCTCGTGCAATTTCCTGTGCTTATCGGTCTCTTCTTTGTCATCCGTGACGGTTCTGTTCTTGAGCTTTCCCGAGAGTTCACCTACAGTTTTCACCAAAACATCGACTGGAGCTTTGGTATGAATTTCCTCGGACTAGACCTCTCGCAGCCAAACGTCTACTTTATGCCGCCAGCACTTATGGTGTTGCAGTTCTTCCAGATGAAGCTTAGTTTTGCAAATGCAAAGAAGAAGCAAGAAGATTCTGGTAAGAAGAAGCCTGAGCCAAACCCACAGCAGGAGATGCAGCAACGCATGATGCTCTATGGCCTTCCTCTGATGATCGGATTCTTTGCAATAAAATTCCCTGCAGCTGTCTCGTTATACTGGCTCGTCAGTACGATGTTTGGTATTGTGCAGCAGCACGTGGTGAATAAGCGCACCGCTTAACGACTCGTTACTCGTTACTCGTTACTCGTTACTCGTTACTCGTTACTCGTTACTCGTTACGAGTGGTAGCAGAAATGCGTTGAGTCGTTAATGTTATTTATGGATTGCGGCAGTTCTACTTGGTAAATCTGTATTTCGTAGATACTGCATAAGCTTTGCGAGCATACTGCAGATCTTTCGTGCTTGATTTAGTAAGCTTCGCAGTTCATCTTTTTCAATATATTTTTCATCAAGTGCATCATAGAGATGGGATTGCACTTCAGCACAAGACCTCTTTGCATACCCAAGAAATGTAACAAATTCAGCATTTGTTGTTGTATCGTGACCCTCTGCAATGTTTGCACATATAGATCGAGATGCCCGTGTAATTTGATCTATAAATGCAAAATCCCTTCGAACAGCTGCTCGTTTGCAAATTGCACGTATAGTACGTGTCAATATACGTCCTTCTTGCCATGCCTTTATGTCTTCGAATGATTGGAAAGTAGTCATGCATCAATGTTGCATCTCTATATTCTCCAAGAGAATGGCAGCAAGATTATCAAAATTGTTCTGTGCTAAGTTTGGGTCTTTAAATAGGGCAATAATACGTTCTATGCATCCGTGGTACGCATCAATGTACTACGACAACTACAAAAACGAGTAACGAGTAACGAGTAACTAGTAACACGGTAAAAAGTATTATACGATAACCGCGTATTACCTTTTTCCTATAAGAGTTATGAGCCGAAGCTACGACGACATCAAAAGTATCCTTGGAGGAGACAACGGTGAAGATTTACTGAACCACACGTGTACCACTATTGCGAAAGAAAAGTTACATATCCCAGGACCAAAAACAGTGAAGGAGATGTTTGCACAGTCTGACCGTAGTGAGCAGGTACAAAAGAACCTGCAGACGATGTACGGCCATGGACGCCTCGGCGGAACAGGGTACTTGTCCATCCTCCCTGTCGACCAAGGTATCGAGCACTCTGCTGGTGCATCTTTTGCCAAAAACCCAGACTACTTCGATCCAGAAAACATCGTACAACTTGCGATGGACGGTGGGTGCAACGCAGTGGCTTCTACGTTTGGCGTACTCGGTATGGTGAGCAAGAAGTACGCAGACAAGATCCCCTTCATTGTAAAGATGAACCACAACGAACTTCTTACCTACCCAAACACCTACGACCAAATTATGTTTGGTACAGTGCAGCAGGCCTACGACATGGGAGCGCTCGGTGTTGGTGCCACCATCTACTTCGGTTCAGACGAAAGTAACGAGCAAATAGTGGAAGTGGCAGAAGCATTTGCACGCGCACATGAGCTCGGGATGTTTACCGTGCTCTGGTGTTACCTGCGTAACAGTGGGTTCAAAAAAGATGGCGTAGACTACCACGAATCTGCAGACATGACAGGACAGGCGAACCACATGGGTGTCACTATCCACGCAGACATCATCAAGCAGAAGTTGCCAACAAATAACGGTGGGTACAAAGCGATGGGAGTCGACAGTCCATACGGAAAGATCGACGACCGCATGTACACAGAGCTCAGCTCAGACCACCCCATAGATCTCTGCCGCTACCAAGTAGCAAACTGTTACATGGGACGCGTAGGACTCATAAATTCTGGTGGAGCAAGTGGAGACAACGACTTGCAGCAGGCAGTGCAGACCGCAGTAGTAAACAAGCGTGCAGGAGGCACGGGGCTCATCTCTGGTCGGAAGGCATTCCAGAAGTCTCGTGAAGAGGGTATTGAGATCTTGAATGCTATTCAGGACGTATATCTCTGTGATGAGGTGACGATTGCGTAGCTTTTTTATGTAAACAAAATTTGACATATCACACCAAATACGTACTATTGACCGCCATTAGGTCTTTTTCAGCATAGATAGATACGAATCGAGCCATCTCTTTTACTCTCAGTACGTCTTGCGTACAAGGAGGTGGTGTTTAAAAATTCAGTTGGAAAAGGCGCAGTTATGAAAGACGGATCGATGAGGAGAGACAAGAAGTCTCACATCCCGGGTCGCTCCAGACCC
Organism: bacterium; assembly: GCA_027623015.1. GTDB lineage: Bacteria > Patescibacteriota > Gracilibacteria > Peribacterales > Peribacteraceae > JAQBVR01. The sequence continues at coordinate 8,501 of JAQBVR010000019.1, forward strand.
ATGCACGACAATGAGATGGGATACATAGATCCCAGGCTTGCTGTGGCAAGGGATATGTATCCACGAAACGGGGTTGAGACCGTGTATGCCAGTTGGCATAATGGTCGTCTGTATTTTAAAAAACAGGAGGCCAGAGAAATCTGACCTCTCAGCTGCCTAACTGAAACTTAGACCAGCCGTGTACCCTTGGTACGCGGCTGGTCTTCATTTTCTACCATAGAGCTTGCTCGATTCTTATCACTTTGTCAGAACCGCAGATTACGCAGATAGTTATGATGACGCAGATTTCTAGCTCATCTATTCTATCTGCGTAATCTGTGATATCTGCGGTTTAGACAATTGACATATAAACTATACAAGCGTAAACCGTATGCATTGTTCTGTTTTTTCGTCGATCATACGTACTACCTACAGCCCTCTGCGTGGGAGGCTACTGCCTCTCACGTGGATGGCTGTGTGTGTTACACAGCGTGCTTTCGTCTAGGGCATGCTCATAAGGAATACGAGCTATGGCCGAACCCCCTCAAGAAGGAAGAGACCATCAAGTTTTTGATCTAGGAGTTGGAGATACGATATCCGTTGATGGCACCATTTTTCATGCCGAATTAGACGAACTTGGTGACCTGTCAGTACGAGTCGACTCCCTTTCATTGCCAGAGGTACTACATATACCTGTGGAAGACTCTGGTTCAGAATTTGCTTCAGACGAAGCAGCATGATCCGCAACCGTGCGCGCAGGAAGCGTTGCACTAGAAAATCAGAACAATCAAAAACCCGAGGGCATGATGCTCGGGGTTCTTTTTTATGTAGTACATTTTACATACAGTGTAATACATTCCATATACAGCGTATTACTTTTTATATATTGACCAAGGGAAATAAGAGAAATAAAAGAATTCCCTGCTTTTAGTTTCAACAACCTTTGAATAATCAACACTTCCAAATCCCTTATGCCACTTATTTCTTTTATTTCTTTTATTTCTTTCGTCATAATGCCCCCATGTCTCTCAAGCTCTACAACACCCTCACGAACAAGGAAGAAGAGTTCAAGTCCATTAATAAGGGCAAGGTGAGTATGTATACCTGTGGACCGACAGTCTACGGACGGCCACACATAGGCAATTACTCGTCATTCCTTATGGCAGACCTTCTTCGCCGTTGGCTCGAAGCCTCTGGCTACGCTGTAAGCCACGTAAAAAATATTACGGATGTGGGACACCTTGTAGCCGATGCAGACTCAGGAGAGGACAAAATAGAGATGCAAGCTATGAAAGAGCACGGTGAAGTCACGCATGACAGTGTTATAAAGATCGCGCGTACATACGAGGAACAGTATCTTGCAGATGAAATCGCGCTAAACTTCCGTGAACCAGAACATCGCCCTCGAGCAACTGAGTTTATTCAACAGATGAAAGATATGATCGAGACGCTGCTTAAGAATGGTCATGCATATGTTATCGATGATGGTATCTATTTCGATGTTGAATCTTTCGCAGACTACGGAAAGTTATCTGGTAACACGCTGGAGAATCTCGCCGCAGGATCTCGTGTTGCAGTCGATAAAAACAAGAAGCATTCTGCAGACTTTGCACTGTGGAAATTTTGTACAGGACACAACGAAAACCATGCACTTCGCTGGCCATCACCTGGTGGTGGAGACATCGAAGGATTTCCAGGGTGGCATATCGAATGTAGTGCGATGAGTAGTGCACTCTTGGGTGAGCAAATAGACATTCATACAGGTGGAGAAGACAATATCTTCCCGCATCACGAATGTGAGATCGCACAAAGTGAGTCTGTGACTGGTAAAACTCCTTTTGTTTCTTTGTGGATGCACAGGAGACGTATCGACATGGGTGATACGAAGATGTCAAAGAGTCTTGGCAACGTGTTAACATTATCAGACATAGAAGAACGTGGTTACAGTCCATTAGATCTTCGCTATTACTTTTTGTCTGTGCACTACAGAACGAACTTAAAGTTCACAGAGAAAGGTCTAGACGATGCACACAAGGCGAGGAGGAAGATTATGGAGTGGATGGACGAGGTTCCGAGTTCCGAGTTCCGAGTTCCGAGTACAGATCAGCAAACCCGCAACCCGCAACCCGCAACCCGCAACACTACGGATTGGTCTACCAAGTTCACAGACGCGATGAATAGCGACCTCAACACCCCTGCAGCATTGGCAGTCGTGTTTGATTGTATGACATGGTCACGTGGTCAATCATTCTCTGCAGAGGCGCACAAGGAGCTTTCTGCTTTCATTGCAATGGTACGTAGTACATTCGGTTGCTTTGATGCAGAAGAAGCTGCAGACATCCCTGCAGACGTACAGGCACTTGTAGATCAACGTGCTGCTGCACGAACGAACAAAGACTACGACGCATCAGACAAGTTACGTGATGAGATCAAGGTTCTTGGATATGAGGTACGGGATGATGGAGGGGAGCAGATTATTCGAAAGTTATAAGTTATAGGTTGTATGTTTCTTGCAGTCGAAAAAAATTAACGTTTAACTTATAACTTACAACCTACAACTTAGAACTCATCAAATGTAAACAATACCAAACAACCACCCCCGCAGGGTCAAGACAGCAATACGACTTGTTAGCTTTACTTAACCAAAAGAGGGTAAAATGACCATATTTTACAGATTACGCAAGTATATTTTGGGGCTCTAAATTAGAGTTATTTTTCAAAATGAGCCTCAAATTCGATCATAGAATCGCTAAATGGGCACAAATACTAGCGTCTAATCCCTAAAGTACCGACTGTAACACTATCGGCTATTGCGCGTTCTCTTCTACGCACGGATCTTTCGTAGCCTTGCACCTAGGACACGTTTCTCGGTACTCTGCTCGCTGATCCAGTTCTGCTTATGTAGGACGCGGGTTCGTGTGTGTGATCCTTTACATGACGGCAACTTGCCTTATCGTTCTAGAGCTTAGCTCTACGACCAAAGACAAGCTTCTCACATCGGTCCCTATATATAAGGAGGGACAAGATCGTGTCATTTGTATCTTTTGCAACACTCTGTGCTGTGTCTACTCGTCCGTGTAAACTCTTTATGTATAAGGAGAAGAGCACGACCTTTTAGGTCGCTCGTTCTCAAACACGTAGAGTGAGTAGACAGAGAGTGATATGAAGATTTCAACCTTACTCATAAACATGCATATTAATTCTTACATCGTTTATTATTTGTTTTCTCATTTCCCTTATGGATCTTTCTCGTTTGAAGAAAGCCTGTGCGGGCGTAGCTGTTGCTGCTCTTACACTTACCCAAGCTGGTAGTGTATTCGCTGCATACAACGACGTTCCATCAGGCGTGTGGTTTGAGGATGCTGTTGACGCTTTTGTTGACGCAGGATACCTCGACGCAACACAGTCTCGATTCCGTGGTAGCGCAAACGCTAACCGCGCCGAGTTCGTCAAGCTTGTAGTAGAGTTGAACGGTGGAATTCTTTCCACTCCTCCAGCTGTACCAAGTTTTGATGATGTCTCTACAGGTGCCTGGTATTACGGGTACATGGAAGAGTCTGGCAAAGAAGGCTGGGTACGTGGTGACGGTAACTGCTACGGCAGTCACCCTTGTTACGCCCGACCTGGTGCCAACATTAACCGTGCTGAGGCTGCAGCTCTGATCGTTCGATCCTTCGGGCTCGACTTGACAGGCGACGCTTCTCAGTTCACGGACAACCCATCTGGTCAGTGGTACACGGATGTTATCCAGACAGCAGCAGATCACTGTGTGCTTCAGGGTGACGACCGCTCTGGCCGTGTTCGTCCTAGTGACAACATGAACCGTGCTGAAATGGTAGTTATGCTTTACCGCGTAGACCAAGGACTTCAGTATGGTGTTGACTGTGGCGAAGAAGAGATGAGTAGCGAGCCAATGCTTGTCGACGTTGTAGCAACTTCATCAACAACTGTTGAACTAGAGTTCAGTCAGGCTCTTGATGAAGGCTCTGCTGAAGACGAAGACAACTACAGTTTTTCAAGTTCTTCTGACCTAGCCGTTAGCTCTGCTGAGCTTCTCGGTAGCACGCTAGTTGAGCTTACACTTGGTGAAGCTATGGACCCAGGCCGAGAGTACACAGTTGCTGTGTCTGGCTTGATGTCCGACGATGGTGTGGTATTCGACGACGCAATGACTGTCGTTGGTTACACATCATTCGTTTCTGGTGATGGTGAACTTGAAGTGTCACTTTCATCAAGTAACCCAGTTGGTGACACAGTGCCAAAGGGTGCAGTTGGTGTTGTTCTGCTTTCAGCAGACTTCACTGCTTCATGTGATGACACTGTAACCATGGAAAATCTAACAGTTCTTCACGAAGGATTCGGTAACGAGACTGATATCGGCGGTATCTACGCAGCTGTAAACGGCGCGCGTGTTACTCGCAAGCGAACGATCGACTCAGAGGATCAAACCTCTGACCTTCGTTTCTCATCTCCTCTTGTTCTTGACCCATGTGAAACTGTTACTGTAGATATCGTAGCTGACTTCGTGTCAACTGCTAGTACATCTGCAGAACACAATCTTGTTATTGAGCTTCCATCTGACGTATTTGGCAACGCTAAGGACGTCTCTGGTAACTTCCCAATCCGCGGTTCAACATTCCGTATCGCTGCTATCACTAGTGGTATCGTGAGTGTAACCTACCGAACAGTTTCTCCCGATGAGGTAGAAGTTGGTGACGTAGGAGTCGTAGTTGGTAAGTGGGAAGTATCTATCGACTCTGTCGAAGATCAAACTTTCTACTCCATGACTCTTGAACAGAACAGCTCTGCTTCTGACGGTGACTTCGTAAACATTGCGATTCGCCGAACAGACGGAACTATTCTGACAAACACAGTAACGCAGACAGTTGGTGACTTCATAACTGTAGTCTTCGACCCACCATTCACTGTTCTCGAAGGTGACAAGATCACTCTCGAAGTTATCGGTGATATTGTAGGTGGTGCTGGTGACAGTATCATTTTGCACTTTGAAGAGACTTCCGACCTCTTTGCGGTTGGTTCTCTTTACGGTTACGGTGTCAACGGACAGCTCTACGGATCACAGGTAACTCTACCTTCCGAATCACCTACTCTTCCTGACACAGTAACTATCGATGCTGGTGAATTCACTATCGGTATCGACGGTCCTGCTACACAGGACTACACACGTGATGACAACGACGCAGTACTTGGGAACATTGAGTTCCAGACAGGTGGTGAAGATATCGACGTTAAAGATCTCTTCATTGCTCTTCAAGTGCAGACATCTACAGGCGCTGCTCTTAGTACAGTAACCACAAACAGCTTTGACCAAGTTCACGAGCTGCTTGAGGACGTTGAAATCCGAAACAAGGCTACTGGCCGTACTATCGATGGTGTCCGTCTAACGGGTACTAGCGATAGCGGTACAACAGCTGGTGTTGGAACATTCCAAATCTACCGTTTCGATGACTTCATCGTTAAGGGTAACGAGGTTTGGGAATTCCGAGTAGACTTCATTGATAACGGCGCTTCTAATCACCCACTCGGTGGTGACAAGTTCCGTGCTCACATCTGTGGAGAACCTACGCACATCTTAAGCGCTGGCTCACTTACATCTAACACAACTGGTACATGTGACTTCGGTGGTCTTCTGACTACAGCTGTTACGACATACCAGATGCAAGTAGAAGGTTTGAGCACTGGTGACAAGGTTGGTGATGTTCGCCCACGTGGTAACATCGCTGGTAACTTCCACCGCATCGCTACTGCTACTCTTACTATCGCTGTTAAGTCTATCGGTACTACAGACACAGCAGTAGAGAACGCTAAGAACATCACACTCTTCCGTTACGAAGCACGAGCTGGCGAAGCTGAAGACATCCTCTTTACGAAGGCTGTTCTTGAGTCTAAGTCTGGTTCACTTCTTAACGCACAGAACTACGCTCTGTGGGTAGACACTGATGGTGACGGAGCTGTTGATACTATCCTTGAGGATGGTGTTGCATCTCAGTCTTCACAGATTCCTTTCTCTGACCTAGCAGGTGGCGGATACGTCATCCCAGCTGAAGAGACAGTTGTCTTCGAAGTTCACGGTGACATCGCATCTTCACTCACGAACAACGATCTTCAGATCCAGTTCGCGACAGGATCAACTGTTACCTTCTTGGAAGCAGAAGAACTTGACGATGGTAGTAACCTATCCGGACTCAAGATCAACGCTGTATTCCACAACGCTGTTACTTCAGCAGACATAATTATAACGACAGCAGACTCACAGAGATGGGTACTTGTTTCACAGGGTGACCTGTTCGTAACAAAGGACTCCACACCTCTCCGAAGCCGACAGTTACTCGGTGGTGTACTTTCTGAGCCAGTTCTTCGTCTACAATTCCACGCTGAGAACGAAGCGGTCGATGTCACAGACATTCAGATCACTTCATCTGGTAACACAGTATCTTCTGTAGAGCGACTTGAGCTCTACATCTCTGGTGAATCTACACCATTTGCTCTCGCTACAGAGGGTGGATGTGGTAGTGACGCTTCTCTTGACTACAACCCAGGTGCTTTCGAAGATCAAGCAGGCTCTGGTACAGTACTTAGCTTCTGTTCTAACACAGAAAGTCGACAACTCGTTATCCCTGAGGGTGACGACATAGACGTTCTTGTTCGCGCTAAGCTCAAGACAGACGTTGCCGGTGGAACAACTGGTCAGGACGTTCAGTTCTTCGTGAACTTCTTTAACGTCTCAGACGAGTCCACTGGTTCAGGTGCTATCCGTGCTCGTGGTGACGAGTCAAGCAACAACCTAACAGCAAACGATGGTGACGGAACCGCAGAAGGTGAAGTCTTCATTGGAATCGCTAAGGCGACAGGTACTGGTGTTGCTACAAACCACAACGGATACATCATTGGTTCGAAGAACGTTGCCGTTCTTGCAAAGATCACATCGATCACAAACGCAAGTAATGACGCAGAAAGTTCTCCTGTTCCAAACGCTGTTTCGGACATTGCTGCATTCAAAATCTCTGCTGCAGCACATGGAAACTCCAAGGATGGTGACAACGATGTTGTTCTATCTGGAATAGTCTTCGATGTTCAAGCAACAAACGTTTCTATCACATCAAGTACGTTCAAGATCTACAACAAGAACAACTCAAGTGATAACAACAAGGTTGCTTGTACTTCTTACAAGGGCGCTGATCCAACAGCTGCAACTAATACAGTTGCTTCTGGAGCGATCATTGTCGACTGTAACGGTCTAGCTGCAAACACTTTGCTTGATACATCAATTGATGAGGGTGACGATATCACTCTTGTTCTTGAGGCTGATGTTACTGATTCTAACAACAGTACTACGGGTGCAAACGGAACTCTTCAGGTTTCCCTGAGCAAGTTCAACAGTATCACTCGAAATACATACGGTGTACAAAACACTACTCTGAAGAGTCACCTCCAGTGGCTTGACGAAGATGGTGCAGTTACACAAACCTTCACATGGGTTGAGTACCCAGATAGCACTATTAAGTCTACGGGCTACAAGAGCTAATCTGGATTTCTCTCCTAGAGAAGTCATTCCGCAAGGAAAACAAAAACCCTCCGGTTCGCCGGGGGGTTTTTGTTTATGGGATTAAAAGAGAATGAAGTGAAATAAGGGTAATAAGGGAATTAAGAGAATTCTTTGTATCGGATTTTAGTTTTGCTCATGTATATCAAATATTATAAATCCCTTATTTCCCTTCATTCTTTTATTTCTCTTATTTCCCTTTCCTATCCAATAACCTTTCTCTTCAATGATAGTAGAGTCGAAGCTAAAGGTTTTAAAATGATTTCTTGTTCATGAGCATACAAAACTTCTTCTCCACCAAACTTTTCTTTGAACGCAGTGATGCCTTTCCACGGATGGTCGTCACCACTGCCAGAAGGTGCAGTGCCCAGAAGATCATACGACGTACATCCTTTTACTTTGCAGAACTGCATAGATTCCCATTGGAGCAAATACGGGGCCATGCTTGCTCTGTGAGCGTGCGAAGAAGCTCCATAGTAATATGTTCCTTGAGATCCATAAACAACGCTTAGAACGCCAGCAATAGGTTTGGTTTGCTTGTCATCCACCTCGGCGGACAAGTACGCTAATAATAGAAAAGACCCTGGAACTTCATCCAAAAATGTTTGATATGCCCTCTTTGAGAGACCAGTAAATCCATCACGCTTCCCCGTCTCTTTGGTGAGTGCATAAAAAGCATCGATGTCATCAGACTCTTTTACCGTGACATCATTCTTTCTTGCAACCTTGATGTTGTATCGACCTTTTTGTTTCATCTGCATGAGAATATCTTCTTCACTCTTTGTAAGATCAATGATGCGTGTAGCTTCGGGTTGTTGGTGCCTTCTGCTATTTCGAGGGTCAGGGAGTAGGGAGTCGGGGATAGGGGGTAGGGAAAATGTTGGTGAAAAATACAGTGACATACACTTTTCTCTTTTTGCATCTTCAATAATCTCTTTCAGCAATTCCCCTACTCTCGACTCCCTACTCCCTACTCCCTGACCCCCAGACAGCGGTCCCCGTGGAATATCCCACGTACTTAGTCCACCTATTGTTTTATCGATAACAACGAGCGCACTTGCTTTGATGCTGTCGCCATCATGTGCAGTGTAGATCCGTACCTCTCTCCCAAGTGTTTCTTGGTAGTGTTTCCATGCAGCAGATTGCCACAGTGAATTATGTTCACTGCTTGCGAGCCACTTTGTGTAGCGTGCAAGGTCTTGCTCTGTGGTGCATTGTTGTATGTGCATGTCTAATAGACTAGCAACGTTTTCATATGCACCCAAGAAATCTTCACGTACAATACGTTTTCAATTCCCCATTACGAAATGCCTTATACACTCCCCGACCTTCCTTACAGCTTAGACGCCCTTGAGCCACACATCGATGCACGTACGATGGAGATCCATCACGGTAAGCATCACCAGGCATACATCGACAAGACAAATGCTGCACTCGAAGGAACGGAGTTTGCAGACACACCTATAGAAGAGGTGGTTGCAAATCTCGGTGCACTGCCAGCAGACAAGAAAGGAGCAGTACAAAACAACGGAGGAGGACATGCGAACCACAGTCTATTCTGGACAATATTAAGTCCTGAAGGAGGTGGAGAACCAACAGGAGAATTGGCAGATGCAATTAACAGCACTTTCGGAAGTCTCGATGCATTTAAAGAAGAGTTTGCTGCTGCAGCCGCTACGCGATTTGGTTCTGGTTGGGCATGGTTATCAATTGAAAATGGAAAATTGAAAATTGAAAGTTCTGCCAATCAAGATAGTCCTCTCATGGAGGGTAGAACTCCTATCCTTGGATTAGACGTCTGGGAGCACGCATACTACCTCAACTACCAAAACCGCCGTCCAGACTACGTCGCTGCTTTTTGGAACGTGGTGAATTGGGAGGAGGTTTCCCGAAGGTACGAAGAGGCAATGTGATCCTGAGAACGCTCATTGTCGGAACCACATATATCTCACGCAAGAAAAAGAATCGATCATTCCGAGCCTTTTCTGTTCTCGTACCATTTGATTATTGCTTCACAAATGGTGTTCCTCGCGTCCTAACAGCATGAATAATACGAAAGAGGGGTAACTGATTTTCTTCTCAAAGAACAGCTTCAGTTAGCCCAGCAATTTATTGCTGGGGTAACGAGAAAACAAAGGGAATTTATTCCCGGTCGACATAGCATTGATGAACGAACAGGAATGAATTCCTTTTCGATTACGTACAAACCTGGCAATTAATTGCCAGGCTGACGCAATTCCATTGCCTGAACTACAGATTACCTGCCTGCCGGCAGGCAGGTACTGATGACGCAGATTTCGCAGATCCTATATCAAACCTATCTGCCGTATCTGCGCCATCTGCGGTTCAGACAAGGGTGAGTAGTTAATGTTGACAATGTATACACAAATACTATACAATGTACACATTATTCACCTAATTCCTATGTCCTCACTTCATATTCGCATCGATGAGCCTACAAAGCGCAAGGTGCAGAAGATCCTAAAAGAACTTGGTCTAGACATGAGCACAGCTGTAAACATGTACTTCCACAAAATTGCTCTCACAAAAAGCATCCCTTTTCCTATCGAAATGGATGCTGAAGTTTCTGCAAAACTAGACGATATATGGGAGCGTGAAATCCAAGAGGCAATTAAGGAAGGGGCATCATTTGATTCATCAGAAGAACTGCACAAAGATATTCTCGGCAGTGCATATGCCTAAGTATCGAATCATCGCAACGAAGCGTTATCGTGCAGATGTGAAGAAGGTGTTAAAGGCAAAGCGCGATAATCTCTCAAAGTTAGAGTACGTTATCAATCTCCTTTCAAATGGAGAGCAGTTACCTACTGCATTGCGCAATCACAAGCTACAAGGAAAGTTTAGAACATATGAGGAATGTCATATTGAATCAGATTGGCTATTGGTGTATCAAATAGAAAAGAAAGCATTAATGTTGCTTCTTGTGAGGACGGGGACACATCGTAGTATTTTTGAAGAGTGATTAGTATTGGTCAGAGGTATCCAGAAGATTTGTAATTCTCATCTTGCCAATTGTCAGAACCATGATTTGAAGGATGAAAATGATGAACAGGATTTTCTTCAGTTAGTAGTTACACACAACATGTAGTACAGCGAGGCACCCCTCCCTCGCAGGGAGGGGATAAAGGGGAGGGTTCAAAAGGTATTCCATTGTCTGAACTACACTAGAAGGATTAAACGATATACAGGATTGGGGATGCAAGAATCAAGATAATCCTGTAATCATGTGAATCAAGGTTCCAGACAAGGGTGAGCAGTAAATTGTAAATTCATCTTGACCCCACGCCAACTATCCTTGCATACATAAACATTTTTATTGACGTATGCGAAGATATCCTTAGAATAGAGCGGATTTGCAGCAAGATTTTCCTGATTGTGTAGTGAGAGCTGTGTTAAAAAGGCGTTTGCCTTGCAATATTTCCCACTACCCACTTATCTCGTATGTCTGCTAAAAAAGAACCAGCCAAGAAGACAACAGCAAAAAAAGCTCCAACAAAGAAAGTCGTAGCCAAGAATCAGGCTCCGAAGAAAGTTGTAGCACCTCTTAAAAAGAATGAGGTCGCAAAGAAAAAATCTCCTGCCCCTAAGAAGGTTGTTGCGAAGAAGAAGGAGACTGGCAAGGCGCCAGTGGAAGCTCCAGCAGCGCCAGCAAAGCCTATGAAGAAGGTTCCAGCGCGTGCGTATCAGATGCATGTAACAAGTGCAGTACTTCCAGAGTTACGAGAGCATGTTGTCCCTCCTATGGGGAAAGTGCCTGCTGCCTGTAAAGATCTCCCTGCGCACTTGCAACCTAAGGCTGTTCAGAACAATCGCTTGTACCTCGTAGATGACCACAGTATTGATCTCCCTTCGCTCATCGAAATGCAAGTGCAGAGCTATGCTTGGTTTTTGCAAGATGGATTAAAAGAACTTCTTGAAGAGATCAGCCCTATCTTGGACTTCTCTGGTAAGAAGATGGAGTTACGCATTCTTGGTCACACGTTCGACCCACCGAAATACCAGCCAGAAGTATGTCGTCGTCGTAACCTGAGTTACGAAGCTGTTATGAAAGGAAGTGTACAGCTCATCAACAAAGAGACTGGAGAAATCAAAGAGCAAGATGTGTTCCTTGGTTCCATCCCTCTTATGACAGAAGGGGGTACATTTATCGTTGGCGGTATCGAGAGAGTTGTAGTGCACCAACTTGTACGAAGTCCTGGAGTGTTCTTTTCCAAGATGCCAGATATACAGAAATTCAACATGGCAAAGATCATCCCAAAACGTGGTGTTTGGCTAGAAGTAGAGACAGACCGGAAGGGGATTATTACTTGTAAGATCGACCGTAAGAGAAAAATCCCTATCACACAACTTCTTCGTGTCTTTGGATACGAGACCGATGCACAGATCTTCGAACTCTTTTCAGACATCACAAAAGAAAAGGACTTCATTCTTGCAACGATGGAGAAGGATCCTGCTCGGACAGTGTCTGATGCATATCAGAGTATTTATCGTCGCATTCGTCCTGGAGATTTGGCAACACCAGAAAATGCAAAACAGCTCATCGACTCTCTCTTCTTTGATTTCAAGAAATACGATATGGGAGCTATTGCTAGATATAAGATGAACCGACGATTTGATCTTAAGTCACCAAGTGATGAAGAACATCGTGTATTCCAGATCTCTGACTTTATCGGAATCTTGCGTGAACTTATAAACTTAAACAACGGCGTCGGTGTCCCAGATGATATCGACCACCTATCCAACCGTCGTGTGCGATCTGTTGGCGAGCTCGTGCAAAACAAGTACCGTGTAGGGCTTGTCCGTACAGAGCGTATCGTCAAAGACCGTATGACTGTCATGGATATGGAGACTGTTACCCCAATGCAACTCATCAACTGTCGTCCTATCACTGCAGCAATGCGAGAGTTCTTTGCAAGCTCTCAGTTGTCTCAGTTCATGGACCAGACAAACCCCCTTGCAGAACTGGCACACAAGCGTCGTCTTTCTGCCATGGGCCCTGGAGGACTTTCCCGTGAGCGCGCGAGCTTCGATGTTCGTGACGTTCACCCGAGTCACTTCGGACGTATCTGTCCTATTGCTACTCCAGAAGGACCGAACATTGGTTTGGTGGTGCACTTGGCTGCACATGCTCGTGTAAACGAGTTTGGCTTCCTCGAAGCACCATATAGAGAAGTAAAACACACTGTTCCTCTCGATGTAGATAAACTAGAAGGTCGTATACTCGATATGGTCGTGAAAGATGGTCGCAAGGTTATCGCAAAGGAAGGTGATGTGATGGACAAGGCTACTGCAAAGAGCGTCGTAGCACAGCTGAAGAAAGATAAGGTCGCATCAGTAAACGTTCGTGCTTATGTATCTGGAAAAACTGTCTACATAGATGCAGAGCGTGAGCGTCACCTCAATATTGCGCAAGCACAGAAGGAGATCACAGAGTTCGATGAGTTCCCAACCACACGTGTATCTGCCCGTAAAGGAGGAGAGCCTGTTTTGTCTCACGTTCGAGATGTGACACACGTGGACGTTTCTCCAAAACAGATTCTGTCACTCTCTACGTCGCTCATTCCTTTCCTAGAGCATGACGATAACACTCGTGCATCTATGGGAACGAATATGCAACGCCAAGCAGTCCCTCTTCTTAAGCCAGAAGCACCTCTCGTAGGTACGGGTATGGAAGGTCTTGCAGCGCGAGCATCTGGTCACGCTCTTCTTGCAGAAGAGGATGGTGAGATCACCTATGCAGACTCCAATGAAATCATCATTGTCTACAAATCTGGAAAGAAGGAAACATACCCACTCATCTCGTTTACACGATCAAACCAAGGCACATGTTTCAACGTTCGACCACGTGTCTTACGTGGAGATAAGGTGCGCAAAGGTGATGTGCTAGCAGATGGTGCCGCTGTACAAGACGGAGAGCTTGCCCTTGGTCAGAACTTACTCGTAGCGTACATGTCATGGAAGGGGTACAACTTCGAGGATGCCATCATCGTCTCCGACCGTGTTGTAGAAGAAGGACTCTATGACTCTATTCACATCGAGGCTTACACTACAGATATTCGTGACACGAAACTCGGAGCAGAAACCATGACACGCGATATTCCAAACGTTGGAGAGGCAAAGCTCAAAGACCTCGATATAGACGGTATCGTGCGTATCGGAGCGACAGTGCACGAAGGAGATATTCTTGCTGGAAAGATAACACCAAAGGGTGAAACAGAGCTCACACCAGAAGAGCGTCTCTTGCAGGCGATCTTTGGAGACAAAGCAAAAGACGTAAAAGACAGCTCACTGCGACTCCCAGGTGGTGCAGGTGGAAAGGTGGTCGATGTACATATATTTGACAGAGGCGAAGGAGACGAGCTGCCAACAGGAGTCATCCGTCAGATCAAAGTATTCGTTGCTCAGACACGCAAATCTCGTGTTGGAGACAAGATGGCAGGACGTCACGGAAACAAAGGTGTCATCTCTCGCATTGTTCCAAAAGAAGACATGCCATTCCTCGAGGATGGCACGCCTGTTGATATCATCTTGAACCCACTTGGTGTGACCTCTCGTATGAACATTGGACAGATCCTCGAGACACACCTTGGTTGGGCTGCAGGAAAGATGGGATTCAAGATCGCAACTCCACCATTAAACGGTATATCACCAGAAAAGATTTCGGGATTCCTCGAAGCAGCAGACTTGCCTACAAGCGGAAAGGTGCAGCTCTTCGATGGGGGTACCGGTGAGCCATTCGCACATGAAACAACTGTAGGAATGGTATACATGATCAAGCTACTTCACTTGGTTGAAGATAAGATCCACGCACGTAGCGTTGGACCGTACTCTCTTGTCACTCAGCAACCACTTGGAGGTAAGGCACAACACGGAGGACAACGATTTGGAGAGATGGAAGTCTGGGCGCTCGAAGCATATGGTGCTGCGCACACACTTCAAGAGATGCTTACTATCAAGTCCGATGATGTCATCGGTCGATCCAAAGCATACGAAGCAATCGTTAAGGGTGAGCCTATCCGTCGCCCATCGATCCCTGAGTCATTCAACGTGTTGGTCAAGGAGCTTCAAGCTCTTGGCTTAAAGGTCGATCTGCTTAAATTTAAGGACGAAGTAGAAGCAGAGGAGCGTGTCAGTATTGAAGAAGGAGAGATCGAAACAGTGGAGATCACATCTCGTGTCACAGCAGAAGAAGAGGCAGAAGAGATCATTCCTTCTGCAGATCAGATTGCTGAATTGCAGGAAATTGGTGATGAGTCTCCACAAGAAGTCATTGCAGGTATCGAAGAAGGTGCTGAGGTAGAAGCAACTGGTGTATCTGCAGAAGAAGAAATGAAAGAATCAGCGAGTGAAGAGGCGATCGAAGCAGCCTAATATCGCTTATAAAAGCCAGCGTACGTCGAAAGACTGCGCTGGCTTTGGTAAAGAGAAATAAGGGATTATATGTATTTTTCTAGTATATGTGTATGTGGGCACATGTTTTAATACGCAAATGTGCCAACCATTCCATTATTTCCCTTATTTCCTTTATTTCTCTTATTCCCAAAAAGAAACTTGAGTTTTTTCCCATATCTTCATTGCAGGCATGTATAGCAGCAGGTAGAATCCTCCAGCTCTATGCAATTTCGCGATCAGTCGCAGGAATCACCCGGGCTCAAAAAGCCCTAAGGACTCTATAGTCCGATGAATTCTGCGGGTGTGCGTGAGCCATCCGCTTCTTTTATATCCGAAGCTGTGGCAACCGCGTAGGCCTTGCGTCCTTTCAATACAACGGCAGTAAGTAAATGACATTGAAAGATAAAATTATGCGGCTCCGTATTATGAAAACTATGCATGGCCTCGTGCCATATCATCAATATCGGCGAAGCGTTTAACTACGCCGACATTGTATGAAGCATAGATTGTAGTGTATGTATTCCATACAAATCGCGTAGCCGTATTAGTCTACATATTATTGTAGTAATTCAAATGACAAATATTTATGTGCACCCCGCATGTGATGCGCCCCTAGCGTATCCGCGGTTGAATGTGAGCATGTCTTGCTCGCTTTTCCATGTAGTCTTGAATGCAAACAAGTCTACGTGGGTTCGTTTCCGATGTATTTCGGAAGGTGACACGTGAACAGTACGAAAAACGTTACTCATGCGTATCAAACGGATGCCTCGACTCTGTACTCCGATGAAGGACGTGGTCAGCTGCGAAATGCCTTGGTGAGCCGCTAGACAGGCGCTATTAGCCAGGGATGTCCGAATGAGGAAACTCAGTGGGAGTTATGTCCCATTATCTCTGTATATATACAGAGAAGGTTACCCAGTGAACTGAAACATCTCATGTAACTGGGGAAAAGAAATCAATAGAGATTCCCTTAGTAGTGGCGAGCGAAAAGGGAACAGGCCAAACCTCACTATATTATGGTGGGGGGTTGTAGGAGCCCAACATCCGATTACTTCTTTCTAGGCAAACGACCTTGGAACAGGCGGCCAGAGTGGGTGATAGCCCCGTAGCCGAAAGGATGAAGTACGGTAGGGAATTCCTGAGTAGGGTCGGACACGTGAAATCCGGCCTGAATCTGGGTGGACCACCATCCAAGCCTAAACAGGTACAGAGATCTATAGCGAATAGTACCGCGAGGGAAAGGTGAAAAGTACCCCGAAAGGGGGATGAAA